>NZ_JBEXQA010000007.1:0-158779 GCF_040612395.1 Streptomyces sp. NPDC006430 | reverse complement strand
TGGGCCGGGAGCCGCAACCGGCTCCCGGCCCACGCCGGTAACGTTTCTGCTGTTCCTGGGCGCGGGACTAGATGTCCTCGTGCGCCACGGCGCGACGCGCATCCGCGTCCAGTACGCCCCAGCTGATCAGCTGCTCGGTCAGGACCGAGGGGGACTGGTCGTAGATGACGGCGAGGGTGCGCAGGTCGTCCTGGCGGATCGACAGCACCTTGCCGTTGTAGTCGCCACGCTGGCTCTGGATGGTCGCCGCGTAACGCTGGAGCGGGCCGGCCTTCTCGGCGGGAACGCCCGCGAGGCGCTCCAGGTCCAGGCGCAGCTTCGGCGGCGGCTCGGCAGCCCCGCCCGGAGTCGTGCCCGGAAGGAGCTCCTGCACCGGCACTCCGTAGAAGTCCGCCAGCTCGGCGAGGCGCTGGACGGTCACGGCGCGGTCCCCGCGCTCGTAAGATCCGACCACCACGGCCTTCCACCGGCCTTGGGACTTCTCCTCGACACCATGGAGGGAGAGGCCCTGCTGGGTGCGGATGGCGCGGAGCTTGGCCCCGAGCTGTTTGGCGTATTCGCTGGACATAACGCTCCCGGACGCTGTGACGCTGTGACGACATGGACGCTGTGACGACATTGACCACGTGCGGCTCCGCCGCGCGGCTGGTAACTCACTGTGAGGTTACGCAGCGTTACTTGGATGCGTCAAGCCGAATGCTCTCCATCGACCACGTACGAGGGTCCTCGCCCGGGCCCGGTGCGGGTTCCCCGCCATCCCCCTGGTACCGTGGAAGACGTACATCAGACGTCCTTTAAGGTCCGTCCCGTGAGGCGGAGAAGGAGGTCCTTTCCATGGACGCTCAGGCTGCTCAGAACGTCGATGCCCAGGGCATCGAAGCGATGCGCCCCGTGCTCGAAGCACAGGACATCGCGCGGGTGCTGACCCGCATCGCCCACGAGATCGTCGAACGCGCCAAGGGCGCCGACGACGTGGTGCTCCTCGGCATCCCCACCCGCGGTGTGTACCTCGCCCGCCGGCTGGCCGCCAAGCTCGAAGAGATCACCGGTACGAAGATCCCGGTCGGATCCCTCGACATCACCATGTACCGCGACGATCTGCGGATGAAGCCCGCCCGTGCGATCGGTCGCACCGAGATCCCCGGCGACGACATCGACGGACACCTCGTCGTCCTCGTCGACGACGTGCTCTTCTCCGGCCGCACCATCAGGGCCGCCCTCGACGCGCTCGGCGACCTCGGCCGCCCCCGCGCCGTGCAGCTCGCGGTCCTCGTCGACCGCGGCCACCGCGAACTGCCGATCCGCGCCGACTACGTCGGCAAGAACCTCCCCACGTCGCTGCGGGAGACCGTCAAGGTCCAGCTCCAGGAGGAGGACGGCCGAGACGCCGTGCTGCTCGGCCAGCGGACCGACGCGGCAGCCGGCCAGTAGCCCGTACGAGTGATGGGCCCCGACAGCGGGGTCCGCGCGCAAGCCTGCCCTGCCCGCACCCCGGTCAGCCCGCACTCCAGACAGCCCGCCCGCCTGCCTGCCCTCCCCGACTTACGGAGCACCCAGATGAAGCGCCACCTCATCTCGGCCGCCGATCTCACGCGCGACGACGCCGTCCTCATCCTCGACACCGCCGAGGAGATGGCCCGCGTCGCGGACCGGCCGATCAAGAAGCTGCCCACCCTGCGCGGGCTCACGGTCGTCAACCTCTTCTTCGAGGACTCGACCCGCACCCGGATCTCCTTCGAGGCCGCCGCCAAGCGGCTCTCCGCCGACGTCATCAACTTCTCCGCCAAGGGCTCCTCGGTTTCCAAGGGCGAATCCCTGAAGGACACCGCGCTGACCCTGGAGGCCATGGGCGCGGACGCGGTCGTCATCCGCCACCACGCCTCCGGCGCCCCGTACCGGCTCGCGACGTCCGGCTGGATCGACTCCGCCGTCGTCAACGCCGGCGACGGCACCCACGAGCACCCCACCCAGGCCCTGCTGGACGCCTTCACCATGCGCCGCCGCCTGGTCGGACGTGACGCCGGCCTCGGCAAGGACCTGGCAGGCCGCCGGATCACCATCGTCGGTGACGTCCTGCACAGCCGGGTGGCCCGCTCCAACGTCCAACTGCTCCACACGCTCGGCGCGGAGGTCACCGTGGTGGCCCCGCCCACCCTGGTCCCGATCGGCGTCGAGAGCTGGCCCTGCGAGGTCTCGTACAACCTCGACGAGGTGCTGCCGAAGTCCGACGCGGTGATGATGCTTCGTGTGCAGCGCGAACGCATGAACGCGGCCTTCTTCCCGACCGAGCGCGAGTACTCCCGCCGGTACGGGCTCGACGGCGACCGCATGGCCAAGATGCCCGAGCACGCCATCGTGATGCACCCCGGTCCGATGAACCGCGGCATGGAGATCACCGCCGAGGTCGCCGACTCCGACCGCTGCACGGCCGTCGAACAGGTCGCCAACGGCGTCTCCACCCGGATGGCCGTCCTGTACCTGCTGCTCGGAGGCTCCGAGCCCGCCGTCACCACCACCAGCACGCCCCGCATCGAGGAGAGCAAGTAAAGATGAGCAAGATCCTGATCCGTGGCGCGAAGGTACTCGGCGGCGAGGCGCAGGACGTCCTGATCGACGGCGAGACCATCGCCGAGGTCGGTCAGAACCTCTCCGCCGACGACGCGACCGTCATCGAGGCCGGGGGCCAGGTCCTCCTCCCCGGCCTCGTCGACCTGCACACCCACCTGCGCGAGCCCGGCCGCGAGGACTCCGAGACCGTGCTGACCGGCACCCGCGCCGCGGCCTCCGGCGGCTACACCGCCGTCTTCGCCATGGCGAACACCTTCCCGGTTGCCGACACCGCCGGCGTCGTCGAGCAGGTCTGGCGCCTCGGCAAGGAGTCCGGCTACTGCGACGTGCAGCCCATCGGCGCCGTCACCGTCGGCCTGGAGGGCAAGCAGCTCTCCGAGCTGGGCGCCATGCACGACTCCGCCGCCCGCGTCACCGTCTTCTCCGACGACGGCAAGTGCGTCGACGACGCGGTCATCATGCGCCGCGCCCTGGAGTACGTGAAGGCCTTCGGCGGTGTCGTCGCCCAGCACGCCCAGGAGCCCCGCCTCACCGAGGGCGCCCAGATGAACGAGGGCGTCGTCTCCGCCGAACTGGGCCTGGGCGGTTGGCCGGCCGTCGCCGAAGAGTCGATCATCGCTCGCGACGTCCTCCTCGCCGAGCACGTCGGCTCCCGCGTGCACATCTGCCACCTCTCCACCGCCGGCTCCGTCGAGATCGTCCGCTGGGCCAAGTCCCGCGGCATCGACGTCACCGCCGAGGTCACCCCGCACCACCTGCTCCTGACCGACGAGCTCGTCCGCTCCTACAACGCGGTCTACAAGGTCAACCCGCCGCTGCGCACCGAGCGCGACGTGATGGCCCTGCGCGAGGCGCTCGCCGACGGCACGATCGACATCGTCGCCACCGACCACGCCCCGCACCCGCACGAGGACAAGGACTGCGAGTGGGCCGCCGCAGCCATGGGCATGGTGGGCCTGGAGACCGCGCTCTCCGTCGTCCAGCAGACGATGGTGGAGACCGGGCTGCTCGACTGGGCGGGCGTCGCGGAGCGCATGTCCTTCGCCCCCGCGCGCATCGGCAGCCTGGAGAACCACGGACGGCCCGTCTCGGCAGGTGAACCCGCGAACCTGACGCTGGTCGATACCTCGTACCGTGGTGTCGTGGACCCCGCACACTTCGCTTCCCGCAGCCGCAACACGCCTTACGAGGGCCGTGAGCTGCCGGGGCGCGTCACTCACACCTTCCTGCGGGGCCGGGCAACGGTCGTGGACGGGAATCTGGCGTGACACCTGCAGTAATCCGACTGGCCGCCGAGGCCGCCGAACGACAGTCGGCGGAGGTGACGGACTGGGGCGCCCGCATCGCGTGGGTGATCGGTCTGCTCGTCTTCATCGCGTTCGTGTACTGGCTGATGCGGCAGGGCTGGAAATGGCGCGGCGCCCTGCAGAGCGATCTGCCGGAGCTGCCCGTCGCCCCCGGCGGTCTCCCCGAACACCGGCTGGCCCTGACCGGCCGGTACCACGGGTCCACCACCGCCGGGCAGTGGCTCGACCGGATCGTCGCCCACGGTCTGGGGGTGCGCAGTCGGGTCGAGCTCACGCTCACCGACGCCGGCCTCGACGTGGTCCGTCCGGGTGCCACCGACTTCTTCGTACCGGCTGCGCAGCTGCGCGGCGCCCGCCTCGACAAGGGGATCGCGGGCAAGGTACTCACCGAGGGCGGTCTGCTCGTCGTCACCTGGGCGCACGGCGACACGCTGATCGACTCGGGATTCCGCTCCGACCGCGCGGCCGAACACGCCGCCTGGGTCGAAGCCATCAACCTCATGAACCCATCCATCACGACGGAAGGCGCCGAACGATGACGACCTCCACCAGGGGAGCAGCCAAAGCTCCCGCCGTACTCGTCCTGGAGGACGGTCGGATCTTCCGCGGCCGTGCCTACGGCGCTGTGGGGGAGACCTTCGGCGAGGCCGTGTTCTCCACCGGCATGACCGGATACCAGGAGACCCTCACCGACCCGTCGTACCACCGGCAGGTCGTCGTGATGACCGCCCCCCACGTGGGCAACACCGGAGTCAACGACGAGGACCCCGAGTCCTCCCGCATCTGGGTGGCCGGGTACGTGGTCCGCGACCCCGCCCGCAAGCCCTCCAACTGGCGCGCGCAGCGCTCGCTGGACGAGGAGCTGGTCGCGCAGGGCGTCGTCGGCATCTGCGGCATCGACACCCGCGCCCTGACCCGCCACCTGCGCGAGCGCGGCGCCATGCGCGTCGGCATCTTCTCCGGCAAGGCCGTCGCTGACGACGCGAGCCTGCTGGCCCGCGTCCTTGAGGCCCCGCAGATGAAGGGCGCCAACCTCTCCGCCGAGGTCGCCACCAAGGAGACGTACGTCGTCCCCGCCATCGGCGAGAAGAAGTTCACGGTCGCCGCCGTGGACCTCGGCATCAAGGGCATGACCCCGCACCGGATGGCCGAACGAGGCATCGAGGTGCACGTGCTGCCCGCGACCGCCACCGTCGAGGACGTGTACGCGGTCGCTCCGGACGGCGTGTTCTTCTCCAACGGCCCGGGCGACCCGGCCACCGCCGACGGTCCCGTCGCCCTCATGCAGGCCGTCCTGGAGCGCAAGACCCCGCTCTTCGGCATCTGCTTCGGCAACCAGATCCTCGGCCGCGCGCTCGGCTTCGGCACCTACAAGCTGAAGTACGGCCACCGCGGCATCAACCAGCCGGTCCAGGACCGCACCACCGGCAAGGTCGAGGTCACCGCGCACAACCACGGCTTCGCCGTCGACGCGCCCCTCGACAAGGTCTCCGAGACCCCCTACGGCCGCGCCGAGGTCTCCCACGTCTGCCTGAACGACCAGGTCGTCGAAGGCCTCCAGCTGCTCGACCAGCCGGCCTTCTCCGTCCAGTACCACCCCGAAGCGGCTGCCGGCCCGCACGACGCCGCGTACCTCTTCGACCGCTTCACGTCTTTGATGAGCACCGCCCAGATGGAGGCCGAGCGTGCCTAAGCGCACCGATATCCAGTCCGTCCTGGTCATCGGCTCCGGCCCGATCGTCATCGGACAGGCCGCCGAGTTCGACTACTCCGGCACCCAGGCCTGCCGCGTCCTCAAGGCCGAGGGCCTGCGGGTCATCCTGGTGAACTCGAACCCCGCGACGATCATGACCGACCCGGAGATCGCCGACGCCACGTACGTCGAACCGATCACCCCCGAGTTCGTCGAGAAGATCATCGCGAAGGAGCGCCCCGACGCGCTGCTCCCGACCCTCGGCGGCCAGACCGCGCTCAACACCGCCATCTCCATGCACGAGCAGGGCGTGTTGGAGAAGTACGGCGTCGAACTCATCGGCGCCAACGTCGAGGCCATCAACAAGGGCGAGGACCGCGACCTCTTCAAGGGCGTCGTCGAGGCCGTCAACGCCAAGATCGGCCACGGCGAGTCCGCGCGCTCGGTCATCTGCCACTCGATGGAGGACGTCCTGGCGGGCGTCGAGACCCTCGGCGGCTACCCCGTCGTCGTCCGTCCCTCCTTCACCATGGGCGGCGCCGGCTCCGGCTTCGCCCACGACGAGGAGGAGCTGCGCCGCATCGCCGGCCAGGGCCTCACGCTCTCCCCGACCACCGAGGTCCTCCTGGAGGAGTCCATCCTCGGCTGGAAGGAGTACGAGCTGGAGCTGATGCGCGACACCAAGGACAACGTGGTCGTCGTCTGCTCCATCGAGAACTTCGACCCGATGGGCGTCCACACCGGTGACTCGATCACCGTCGCCCCGGCGATGACGCTGACCGACCGCGAGTACCAGCGGCTGCGCGACATCGGCATCGCGATCATCCGCGAGGTCGGCGTCGACACCGGCGGCTGCAACATCCAGTTCGCCATCGACCCGGTCGACGGCCGCGTCATCGTCATCGAGATGAACCCGCGCGTCTCGCGCTCCTCGGCCCTCGCGTCGAAGGCCACCGGCTTCCCGATCGCCAAGATCGCCGCCAAGCTGGCCATCGGCTACACGCTCGACGAGGTCCCCAACGACATCACCGAGAAGACGCCGGCCTCCTTCGAGCCGACGCTCGACTACGTGGTCGTCAAGGCACCGCGCTTCGCCTTCGAGAAGTTCCCGGCCGCCGACGCCACCCTCACCACCACCATGAAGTCGGTGGGCGAGGCCATGGCCATCGGCCGCAACTTCACCGAGGCGCTGCAGAAGGCCCTGCGCTCCCTGGAGAAGAAGGGCTCGCAGTTCACCTTCGTCGGCCCCGTCGGCGACAAGGACGAGCTGCTGGCCACCGCGGTCCGCCCGACCGACGGCCGCATCAACACCGTCATGCAGGCCATCCGCGCCGGCGCCACCCAGGAAGAGGTCTTCGAGTCCACGAAGATCGACCCCTGGTTCGTGGACCAGCTCTTCCTGATCAAGGAGATCGCGGACGAGCTGGCCGCCGCCGAGAAGCTCCACCCCGAGCTGCTCGCCGAAGCCAAGCGTCACGGCTTCTCCGACGCCCAGATCGCCGAGATCCGAGGCCTGCGCGAGGACGTCGTCCGCGAGGTCCGCCACGCCCTCGGCGTCCGCCCGGTCTACAAGACGGTCGACACCTGCGCCGCGGAGTTCGCCGCGAAGACCCCGTACTTCTACTCGTCCTACGACGAGGAGTCCGAGGTCGCGACCCGCACCAAGCCCGCGGTCATCATCCTGGGCTCCGGCCCGAACCGCATCGGCCAGGGCATCGAGTTCGACTACTCCTGCGTCCACGCCTCCTTCGCGCTCAGCGAGGCCGGCTACGAGACCGTGATGGTCAACTGCAACCCCGAGACCGTCTCCACGGACTACGACACCTCCGACCGCCTGTACTTCGAGCCGCTGACGCTCGAAGACGTGCTGGAGATCGTCCACGCCGAATCGCTGGCCGGCCCGATCGCGGGCGTGGTCGTCCAGCTCGGCGGCCAGACCCCCCTCGGCCTCGCCCAGGCGCTCAAGGACAACGGCGTCCCGGTCGTCGGCACCCCGCCGGAGGCCATCCACGCCGCCGAGGACCGCGGTGCCTTCGGCCAGGTCCTCGCCGAGGCCGGACTGCCCGCCCCCAAGCACGGCACCGCCACCACCTTCGCGGGTGCGAAGGCGATCGCCGACGAGATCGGCTACCCGGTCCTGGTGCGCCCGTCGTACGTGCTCGGCGGCCGCGGCATGGAGATCGTCTACGACGAGGCCCGCCTGGAGTCGTACATCGCCGAGTCCACCGAGATCTCGCCGACCCGCCCCGTGCTCGTCGACCGCTTCCTCGACGACGCGATCGAGATCGACGTCGACGCCCTCTACGACGGCAACGAGCTCTACCTCGGCGGCGTCATGGAGCACATCGAGGAGGCCGGCATCCACTCCGGCGACTCGGCCTGCGCCCTGCCCCCGATCACCCTCGGCGGCTTCGACATCAAGCGCCTGCGGGCCTCCACCGAGGCCATCGCCAAGGGCGTCGGCGTACGCGGCCTGATCAACATCCAGTTCGCGATGGCGGGTGACATCCTCTACGTGCTGGAGGCCAACCCGCGCGCCTCCCGCACCGTCCCCTTCACCTCGAAGGCGACCGCGGTCCCGCTCGCGAAGGCCGCCGCCCGCATCTCGCTCGGCACCACCATCGCCGAGCTGCGCGAAGAGGGCATGCTTCCGAAGACCGGCGACGGCGGCACCCTGCCGCTCGACGCGCCGATCTCCGTGAAGGAGGCCGTCATGCCGTGGTCGCGCTTCCGCGACATCCACGGCCGCGGCGTGGACACCGTCCTCGGCCCGGAGATGCGCTCCACCGGCGAGGTCATGGGCATCGACTCCGTCTTCGGCACGGCGTACGCCAAGTCGCAGGCCGGCGCCTACGGACCGCTGCCGACGAAGGGCCGCGCGTTCATCTCCGTCGCCAACCGTGACAAGCGCTCGATGATCTTCCCGGCGCGCGAGCTGGTCGCCCACGGCTTCGAGCTGATGGCCACCTCGGGCACCGCCGAGGTGCTGCGCCGCAACGGCATCAACGCCACCGTGGTGCGCAAGCTCAGCGAGGGCGAGGGCCCGAACGGCGAGAAGACCATCGTCCAGCTGATCCACGACGGCCAGGTCGACCTGATCGTCAACACCCCGTACGGCACCGGCGGCCGGCTCGACGGTTACGAGATCCGTACGGCGGCCGTGGCGCGCAGCGTCCCGTGCCTGACCACGGTCCAGGCGCTCGCCGCGGCCGTCCAGGGCATCGACGCGCTCAACCACGGGGACGTGGGCGTCCGTTCGCTCCAGGAGCACGCGGAGCACCTGACCGCCGCCCGCGACTAGCAGACTGCACGAGGAGGGGGACACCGCGATCGCGAACGCGCGACGGTGTCCCCCTCCTCATGAGCGCACAAGGATCTCCACGACATGTACAAATTCTTCTTCGACCTGGTCTTCAAGCGGATGGACCCGGAGCAGGCCCACTACCTGGCCTTCCGCTGGATCCGCCTCGCGGCCCGCACCCCGGTGCTGCGCACCTTCGTGGCGGCGGCCTTGGCGCCGCGCTTCAAGGAACTGCGCACCGAGGCGCTCGGGCTGCGCATGCACGGCCCCTTCGGCCTCGCGGCGGGCTTCGACAAGAACGCCGTCGCCATCGACGGCATGTCCATGCTCGGTTTCGACCACGTCGAGATCGGCACCGTCACCGCGCAGCCGCAGTCGGGCAACCCGAAGAAGCGCCTGTTCCGCCTGGTGCCGGACCGCGCGCTGATCAACCGGATGGGCTTCAACAACGAGGGCTCGGCGGTCGTGGCGGAGCGCCTGGCGGCCCGCACGCCGGTCTTCCACACGGTGGTGGGCGTCAACATCGGCAAGACGAAGGTCGTGCCGGAGGAGGAGGCGGTGGCGGACTACGTCGCCTCCACCGAGCGCCTGGCCCGCCACGCGGACTACCTGGTCGTGAACGTCTCCTCGCCGAACACCCCGGGTCTGCGCAACCTCCAGGCCACCGAGTCCCTGCGCCCGCTCCTGACGGCCGTACGGGAGGCCGCGGACCGCACGGTGACGGACCGCCGGGTGCCGCTCCTGGTGAAGATCGCGCCGGACCTCGCCGACGAGGACGTGGACGCCGTCGCGGACCTGGCGCTGGAGCTGGGCCTGGACGGCATCATCGCGACGAACACGACCATCGCGCGGGAGGGCCTGGGCCTGAAGTCCTCCCCGTCCCTGGTGAAGGAGACCGGCGGCCTCTCCGGCGCACCGGTCAAGGAGCGTTCCCTGGCGGTCCTGCGCCGCCTGTACGCCCGTGTGGGCGACCGCCTGGTGCTCGTGGGGGTCGGGGGCATCGAGAACGCCGAGGACGCCTGGCAGCGCATCCTGGCCGGCGCGACCCTGATCCAGGGGTACAGCGCCTTCATCTACGAGGGCCCCTGCTACGCCCGCGCCATCCACAAGGGCCTGGCCGCGCGCCTGGCCGCCAGCCCGTACGCGACCCTCGCCGAAGCGGTGGGCGCCGAGACCCGAAAGGCCGCGCAGTGACCGAGACCCCCGTGACCCCGTTCGGCACCCGCCTTCGTGCGGCGATGGACTCCCGCGGCCCGCTGTGCGTGGGCATCGACCCGCACGCCGCGCTGCTCTCGGCATGGGGCCTGGACGACGACATCGCCGGGCTGGAGAAGTTCTCCCGCACGGTCGTCGAGGCGCTGGCCGACTCGGTCGCCGTCTTCAAGCCGCAGGCGGCCTTCTTCGAGCGTTTCGGCTCGAAGGGGATCGCCGTGCTGGAGCGGACCGTCGCGGACGCTCGGGCCGCCGGCACGCTGGTCGTGATGGACGCCAAGCGCGGGGACATCGGCTCGACGATGGCCGCGTACGCGCAGACGTTCCTGTCGCCGGCCTCGCCGCTGTTCTCCGACGCCCTGACGGTGTCCCCCTACCTGGGCTACGGCTCGCTGCAGCCGGCGGTGGACCTGGCCCGTGCCTCGGGCGCGGGCCTGTTCGTCCTGGCCCTGACCTCCAACCCGGAGGGTGCGGAGGTACAGCGCGCGGTGCGCGAGGACGGTCGTACGATCGGCGCGACGATGCTGGCGCACCTGGCGGCGGAGAACGAGGGCGCGTCGCCGATGGGCTCCTTCGGAGCGGTGGTCGGTGCCACGCTCGGCGACCTGTCGTCCTTCGACCTGGACATCAACGGACCGCTGCTGGCGCCCGGCATCGGTGCCCAGGGTGCCACCGCGGCCGACCTGCCGGCGGTCTTCGGTGCGGCCGTGGGCAACGTGGTGCCGAACGTGTCCCGCGGGGTCCTCAAGCACGGGCCGGATGCCGCCGCGCTGCGTGCCTCGGCCACCCGGTTCGCGGACGAAATCCGCCGGGCCGTCTCCGCCTGACCTCGTTCGACGGGGTCGGCGGGCGAGTCGATCACACCACGCGTCGTACGGTCTGACGAAAATCGAGCGTCTTTCGCCGGACAAAACCGGGGTGTTTTGTCTGTGATGTACGGTTCAGTGGAGGCTGACCAGGACTTTTCGTCCGTTCTCGCTGACTGGAGCGGTCATGCCCGCTAGTCTCCGACCAGAGTGAACGAGCAGCGAACGAGTTCCATCGCTGTTCGGGCATTCGCCTGGTGTGGCGCCCTAGGGTTCCCCACCGGTCCGTATCCGACAGTTCGACATCCGAGGTGACGTAGGCGTGGCTCTTCCGCCCCTTACCCCTGAACAGCGCGCAGCCGCGCTCGAAAAGGCCGCCGCGGCTCGCCGGGAGCGGGCCGAGGTGAAGAATCGACTCAAGCACTCCGGCGCCTCGCTCCAAGAGGTCATCAAGACGGGCCAGGAGAACGACGTCATCGGCAAGATGAAGGTCTCCGCCCTGCTGGAGTCCCTGCCTGGCGTGGGCAAGGTGCGCGCCAAGCAGATCATGGAGCGCCTCGGCATCTCCGAGTCCCGGCGTGTCCGAGGTCTCGGTTCCAACCAGATCGCGTCTCTGGAGCGTGAGTTCGGCACTCCTGCCGGCTGACGCTTCGCCCGGAGTTCCCCCGGCGTTCTCAGGCAGTCCTGAGAACCTGGATAATCGCTCTATGGCAGCAGAGGTTCGTCCGCGGCTGACCGTGCTCTCCGGCCCTTCGGGGGTCGGCAAGAGCACGGTCGTCGCGCATATGCGCAAGGTCCACCCTGAGGTTTGGCTCTCGGTGTCGGCCACCACCCGCAAGCCGCGGCCCGGTGAGCGACACGGAGTCCACTACTTCTTCGTCAGCGACGACGAGTTCGACAAGCTGATCGCCAACGGCGAGCTGCTGGAGTGGGCCGAGTTCGCGGGCAACCGCTACGGCACACCGCGCGGCGCGGTGGTGGAGCGACTGGAGAACGGCGAACCCGTCCTCCTGGAGATCGACCTCCAAGGCGCACGGCTCGTCCGCGAGTCGATGCCCGAAGCCCTGCTCGTCTTCCTGGCGCCGCCGAGCTGGGACGAACTGGTCCGCCGGCTCACCGGCCGCGGCACCGAATCGCCCGAGGTCATCCAGCGCAGGCTGGAGACCGCCAAGGTCGAGCTCGCTGCCGAATCCGAGTTCGACACCACCCTGGTCAACACCTCCGTCGAGGACGTGGCGCGCGAGCTGCTAGCCTTGATGGAAGTTGTCTGATCGTTGATCGATTCAATCGATCAATGTTTGATCTTTCACCCATTCTTCGGAAGGTAGAGCGTGTCCTCTTCCATCACTGCGCCCGAGGGCATCATCAACCCGCCGATCGACGAGCTGCTCGAGGCCACGGACTCGAAGTACAGCCTCGTGATCTACGCGGCCAAGCGCGCGCGTCAGATCAACGCGTACTACTCGCAGCTCGGTGAGGGCCTGCTCGAGTACGTCGGCCCGCTGGTGGACACCCACGTCCACGAGAAGCCGCTTTCGATCGCGCTGCGCGAGATCAACGCGGGTCTGCTGACCTCCGAGGCCATCGAGGCCCCGGCCCAGTAAGGCACCGAGAATTCCTTTCACCACAGGCCCGGCAGAACATCTGCCGGGCCTGTGGTGTGTCATAGGTAGGTGTGCCGCGGGCAGGGGTGCGGCACGGATGACGGTCAGCCGAAGGGGCGTGTGTGGTGGGTAAGCCGAAGGTCGTGCTCGGAGTCAGCGGCGGGATCGCCGCGTACAAGGCGTGCGAGCTGCTGCGCCGGCTGACCGAATCCGGACACGACGTACGAGTGGTGCCCACGGCGTCGGCCCTGAACTTCGTGGGCGAGGCCACCTGGGCCGCACTGTCCGGCCACCCGGCCGGGACCGAGGTGTGGGAGACCGTCCACGAGGTGCCGCACGTCCGGATCGGGCAGTCCGCCGACCTCGTCGTGGTCGCCCCGGCCACGGCCGACATGCTCGCCAAGGCCGCGCACGGCCTGGCCGACGACCTGCTCACCAATACGCTCCTCACCGCCCGCTGCCCGGTGGTCTTCGCCCCCGCCATGCACACCGAGATGTGGGAGCACCCCGCCACCCAGGAGAACGTGGCCACGCTGCGCCGGCGCGGCGCCGTCGTCATCGAGCCCGCAGTCGGCCGGCTCACCGGCAAGGACACCGGCAAGGGGCGACTTCCCGACCCCGAGGAGATCTACGAGGTGTGCCGCCACGTCCTGCGCAGGCGCAGCCCGGCCGGCGGGGTCATCGAGCCCGATCTGGTCGGCCGGCACGTGGTGGTCAGCGCGGGCGGAACCAGGGAGCCGCTCGATCCGGTCCGGTTCCTCGGCAACCGCTCCTCCGGCAAGCAGGGCTACGCGCTGGCCCGCACGGCCGTCGCCCGCGGGGCCCGGGTCACCCTCGTGGCGGCCAACACCGCGCTGGCGGACCCGGCCGGGGTGGACGTCGTACGCGTCGGCACCGCCGTGCAGTTGCGGGAAGCCGTCCTCAAGGCGGCGGCGGACGCCGACGTCGTGGTGATGGCGGCGGCCGTGGCCGACTTCCGGCCGGCCGAGTACGCCGGAGGCAAGATCAAGAAGAAGGACGGGCAGGACCCCGCGCCGGTGGCGCTGGTGCGCAACCCCGACGTCCTCGCGGAGATCTCGGCCGACCGGGGCCGGGAAGGCCAGGTCGTGGTGGGTTTCGCCGCCGAAACCGACGACGTGCTCGCCAACGGTCGCGCCAAGCTGCTCCGCAAGGGGTGTGATCTTCTCGTCGTGAATGAGGTGGGCGAGTCCAAGACCTTCGGTTCCGAGGAGAACGAGGCGGTGATCCTGGCCTCCGATGGGGTCGAGCTGGCAGTGCCCTATGGTCCCAAGGAGGCGCTGGCCGACGTGCTGTGGGACCAGGTCGCGCCGCGACTTGCTCCGCGGCGCGCCTGAACGAAGACCCTTCTCGTAGCCAATTCCATGAGCCAGAATGGAGTGCCGCAGGTCACATGGCTCCCATAGGGCGAGACAGGTGGTCCCGCAAACGGTGGCGACCGATAAACTGCATCCGGAACGTGATCGGGCGCAGCCCCCGATAAGGTTCCGCCAAATGATCAGCCAGCAGCCGCTGCAACCCCAGGGAGCGTTGTGTCCCGTCGCCTGTTCACCTCGGAGTCCGTCACCGAGGGGCACCCCGACAAGATCGCTGACCAGATCAGCGACACGATCCTCGACGCACTTCTCACCGAGGACCCGACCTCGCGCGTGGCCGTGGAGACCCTCATCACCACCGGTCTCGTGCACATCGCGGGCGAGGTGACGACGAAGGCCTACGCGCCGATCGCGCAGCTCGTCCGCGACAAGATCCTTGAGATCGGCTACGACTCCTCGAAGAAGGGCTTCGATGGCGCCTCCTGCGGCGTGTCGGTGTCCATCGGCGCGCAGTCCCCGGACATCGCGCAGGGCGTCGACACCGCGTACGAGAAGCGGGTCATGGGTACCGCCACGGGCGACGAGGACGAACTCGACAAGCAGGGCGCCGGCGACCAGGGCCTGATGTTCGGCTACGCCTGCGACGAGACGCCCGAGCTCATGCCGCTCCCGATCCACATCGCGCACCGGCTCTCGCGCCGCCTGTCCGAGGTCCGCAAGAACGGGACCATCCCGTACCTGCGCCCCGACGGCAAGACCCAGGTCACCATCGAGTACGACGGCGACAAGGCCGTCCGCCTCGACACCGTCGTCGTCTCCTCGCAGCACGCCTCCGACATCGACCTCGACTCGCTGCTCGCCCCGGACATCCGCGAGTTCGTCGTTGAGCACGTGCTCAAGCAGCTCATCGAGGACGGCATCAAGCTGGACACCGACGGCTACCGGCTGCTGGTCAACCCGACCGGCCGCTTCGAGATCGGCGGCCCGATGGGCGACGCCGGCCTGACCGGCCGCAAGATCATCATCGACACGTACGGCGGCATGGCCCGCCACGGCGGCGGTGCCTTCTCCGGCAAGGACCCGTCCAAGGTCGACCGCTCCGCCGCGTACGCGATGCGCTGGGTCGCCAAGAACGTGGTCGCCGCCGGCCTCGCCTCGCGCTGCGAGGTCCAGGTCGCGTACGCCATCGGCAAGGCCGAGCCCGTCGGTCTCTTCGTCGAGACCTTCGGCACCGCCAAGGTCGAGGTCCAGAAGATCGAGGACGCCATCGGCCAGGTCTTCGACCTGCGCCCGGCCGCGATCATCCGCGACCTGGACCTGCTGCGCCCGATCTACGCCCAAACCGCCGCGTACGGCCACTTCGGCCGCGAGCTGCCGGACTTCACCTGGGAGCGCACCGACCGCGTCGACGCCCTGCGCACGGCCGCAGGCCTGTAGGACCACCGCGCACGCCCAAGCACGGCGACGGCTCCGGACCCTGTGGGTGTCCGGGGCCGTCCGCGTTCCTCGGGCCCTCACGCCCTACGACGCGCTTGCGTCCCCCGGGGCGCCCTCGCGGGTACGCCGGCGTACCCGGCCCGGTGCGGGGCGCCGGGGAGGTCCCGGGAGCGCGGCCGGGCCCGTCCGTTGTCGGTGGGGTTTGGTAAGAATGCGGGTGTGAGCAGCGCGAACGGGTCCGGACAGCGGGGCGGGGACGAGGGTCCCGGCGGTCCGCCGGAGCAGCTCGCCCTCATCCGGGAGATCGTCGCCGAGGCGAAGGCCAAGGCCCCCAAGGCCAAACCACGTACCTGGCGGGGCGCCGCCCTCGCCCGAGAGCTTCCCGTCGCCCGGGTCCTCGTCAACAAGGGCGTGCTCCACCTCGACCAGCTCTGGGACTACGCTGTCCCCGAGGAGCTCTCCGAAGCCGCCCAGCCCGGGGTCCGCGTCCGGGTCCGGTTCGGGGCCGGGTCCCACCAGGTCCACGGTGGCCGCCGCGAGGGCGGCGGCCTCATCGACGGGTTCGTCGTCGAGCGCTGCGCCGAATCCGACTACACCGGGGCGCTGGCCGCACTGGCCCACGTCGTGTCGCCCGAGGTGGTGCTCACCCCGGGCATGCTCACGCTCGCCCGCGCCGTCGCCGACCGGTACGCCGGCAGCCTGGCCGATGTGCTCCAGCTCGCACTGCCCCCGCGCAACGCCCGCGCCGAGGCCAAGCCCTCGCCCGAGCCGCTGCCCGCGCCAGCCGCGCCCGACCCCGGCGGCTGGGCGCGCTACGGTGCGGGGCCCGCCTTCCTGCGGGCCCTCGCCACCGGAGGGACCCCGCGCGCCGTCTGGACCGCCCTGCCGGGGCCCGGCTGGGCCGACGAGCTGGCCCGGGCCGTCGCCGCCACCCTCGCGTCAGGCCGGGGCGCCCTCGCCGTCGTGCCGGACGGGCGCACCGCCGCACGCCTCGACGCCGCCCTCACCGCCCTGCTGGGCGAGGGACGCCACGCGCTGCTGACCGCCGAATCGGGCCCCGAGAAGCGCTACCGCCAGTGGCTCGCCGTGCACCGGGGCTCGGTGCGGGCCGTCATCGGCACCCGGGCGGCGATGTTCGCGCCCGTGCGGGACCTCGGGCTGGTCGCGATCTGGGACGACGGCGACTCCAGCCACAGCGACGACCACGCCCCGTTCCCGCACGTACGGGAGGTGCTGGAGCTGCGGGCCGTCAGCGACGGCTGCGCCTTCCTGGCCGGGAGCACGAGCTGCACCGTGGAGGCTGCCCAACTGGTCGAGTCCGGGTGGGCACGGCCGCTGGTCGCGGACCGGGAGACCGTACGGGCGTGTGCGCCCCGCATCCGGACCGTCGGGGACGAACTGCTGGCCCGGGACGAGGCGGCGCGGGCCGCCCGGCTGCCGAGCCTGGCGTGGGAGACCGTACGGGAGGGGCTGAAGTCCGGGCCCGTGCTCGTCCAGGTGCCCCGGCGCGGGTACGTGCCCCGGCTGGCCTGCGAGCGGTGCCGCACCCCGGCCCGCTGTACGGTCTGCGCGGGGCCGCTGGAGGCCCCCGACGCGCGGGACCTGCAGTGCGGCTGGTGCGGGCGGGCGGAGCCGTCCTGGCACTGCGAGGAGTGCGGTTCCTTCCGGCTGCGCGCCCAGGTGGTGGGCGCCCGGCGGACGGCCGAGGAGCTCGGGCGGGCCTTCCCGGCCGTGCCGGTCCGGACGTCCGGGCGCGACCACGTCCTGGACGAGGTGCCGGACCGGCCGGCGCTGGTGGTGTGCACCCCGGGCGCCGAGCCCGTTGCGGCGGGCCCCGGGTACGCGGCGGCCCTGCTGCTGGACGGCTGGGCCATGTTGACCCGGCCCGATCTGCGGGCCGGCGAGGACGCGCTGCGCCGGTGGATCGCCGCCGCCTCGCTGGTGCGGGGGGACGGACAGGTCGTCGTGGTGGCCGAGCCGACGCTCCGGCCGGTCCAGGCGCTCGTGCGGTGGGACCCGGTGGGCCATGCGGTGCGGGAGCTCGCGGAGCGGGCCCAGCTCGGCTTCCCGCCGGTGTCCCGGATGGCGGCGGTGGCGGGGCGGGGCGAGGCGGTGGAGGCCTTCCTGGCCGGCGCCGGCCTGCCGCCGGACGCGGAGGTGCTGGGGCCCGTACCGCTCCCGGGGCGGCGCGGGGAGCCGTCCCCGGGGGAGCGGGCGTTGGTCCGGGTCCCGCCCGGCAGCGGGGCTGCGTTGGCGGCTGCCCTCAAGTCGGCCCAGGCGGCCCGGATGGCGCGGGGGGTTCCGGCGGCGGAGGCGGTCCGGGTGCGGATCGACCCGCCGGACATCGGCTGAGGCGTTCGTCGTCGGCACGGACCCGCCCCCGGTGGGAACGGCCTGAGGGTCGTTCCGCCGGGGGCGGGTTAGGGGCGCGGCGTCGGTCCGGCCGGCCGTCGGGGGTCGGCGTCCCGGCGGCCTTCGGAGGATCAGCCGTTACGGGGCCCCGGGAAGGCCGCGGAGCGGGAGGAGGCCGCGGCCTGGGACTCCTCGCGCACCGGCTGCGGCGGTACCGAGCGTGCCGCCGGGACCGTGGGGAGCGGCCCCAGCGCCCGGGTGGTCGTCCCCTCGGCCAGCGGCTCCGCCGACTCGGCGGTCTGGGCCCGCCGGGCCCCGTACCGCCGGTGGACCGCCTGCTTGGTGACACCGAGCGCGGAGCCGACGGCGTCCCACGAGAAACCGAGTGAGCGGTCGAAGTCCACCGCAGCGGTGACCAGCGTCTCGACGCTGTCCCGCAGCTCCTGCGCGAGGCGGACGGTGGGCGCGGGGGCCCGGCCGTAGACGACGAAGCCCGTGGAGGGACCGGAGCGGCGCGGGCGGTACACGTTGCCGAGCTGGGCGGTAAGCGTACGCAGAGCATCCACCTGCCGGCGAACCCGCTCGATGTCCCGCACCAGGAGGTGCAGGCTGGCCCGTGCTTGGGCGTCGTGGGTGGCGTGGTCGGCCATGAAGAAGCCTCTCGAACCGGTGCTGAAGAGCGGATCGGGCCGCAGACACCGTTCTCATCGCGGCCCGGTTTCGGTCAATCTCTCTTGACCAACGCGCCAAACGGCAATGAAGTCACGCCCCGGGGGCGTGTCGGCATATGCGAGAGGCGCGTGGAAGTACGTACGCCCCCTGGTGGGGCGGGTGGGGGCTGTGGGGCGTACCAGAAAGGGTCTGTCAGGTGCGGCGGAAGGTACGTGTGGGGCGGGGGCCGATCGGCCCGGGCGCCCCCGTCGGCGCCGGGACCATAGACTGGTGTGCTGCTGACAGCCGAGATAGCGAGGTAGGACCCCAGTGAAGCTCGTCTTCGCAGGCACCCCCGAGGTCGCCGTGCCCGCCCTGGACGCCCTGATCGCCTCCGGGCGCCACGAGGTCGCGGCCGTCGTCACCCGGCCCGACGCACCGGCCGGCCGCGGTCGCCGGCTCGTCGCCAGCCCGGTCGCCGAGCGCGCCGAGGAGGCGGGCATCGAGGTCCTCAAGCCGGTCCGGCCGCGGGACCCGGAGTTCCAGGCCCGGCTGCGCGAGATCGACCCCGACTGCTGCCCGGTCGTCGCGTACGGCGCATTGATCCCCAAGAGCGCCATCGAGATCCCCCGCCACGGCTGGGTCAACCTGCACTTCTCGCTGCTGCCCGCATGGCGCGGAGCCGCGCCCGTGCAGCACTCGATCATGGCAGGGGACCAGGTCACCGGCGCCTCCACCTTCCGGATCGAGGAGGGCCTGGACTCCGGGCCCGTCTACGGGATCCTGACCGAGGAGATCCGTCCCACCGACACCAGTGGTGACCTGCTGACCCGGCTGGCCTTCGCCGGCGCGGGCCTGCTCGCTGCCACGATGGACGGCATCGAGGACGGGACGCTGCGCGCCGTCGAGCAGCCCGCCGGCGGGATCTCGCTCGCCCCCAAGATCACGGTCGAGGACGCCCGGATCGACTGGAACGCCCCGGCGATGCGGGCCGACCGCGTGGTGCGCGGCTGCACTCCGGCGCCGGGCGCGTGGACCGTCTTCCGCGGGGAGCGGCTCAAGCTGATCTCCGTCGGCCTCGTGCCCGAGCGCACCGACCTGGCGCCCGGCGAGCTGGCCCCGGCCAAGAACAACGTCTACGTCGGAACCGGCTCGCACGCCGTGGAACTGCTCTGGGTACAGCCGCAGGGCAAGAAGCCGATGCGCGGAGCCGACTGGGCCCGCGGGGTGCGGATCGCTCCCGGCGAGCGGCTGGGCGCGGCCGACGTAGGCTGAACCCGGTCGTACTTTCCGTCTTCTTTGCAGGATCCGCCGTTGCGGACCCGTCGTACCCGTAGCACGCGTAGCACTCGTACATCCGGAGCACCTTTCACGTGAGCGAACAGCCCCGCCAGCCCCGTCGGCGTCCTTCCGCCCCCGGCACGGCCGGCAAGCAGGCCAAGCCGTACCGCCGGCCCAAGAAGGACCCCGTCCGCATGCTGGCCTTCGAGGTGCTGCGGGCGGTGGACGAACGCGACGCCTACGCCAACCTCGTCCTGCCGCCGCTGCTGCGCAAGGCCCGCCAGGACGAGAACTTCGAGGCACGGGACGCGGCGCTGGCCACCGAGCTGGTGTACGGGACGCTGCGCCGGCAGGGCACGTACGACGCGGTCATCAAGGCCTGCATCGACCGTCCGCTGCGCGAGGTGGACCCGCCGGTGCTCGACGTGCTCTCACTGGGCGCGCACCAGCTGCTGGGGACCCGGATCCCGACGCACGCGGCCGTGTCGGCGAGCGTGGAGCTGGCCCGGGTGGTGCTCGGGGACGGGCGCGCGAAGTTCGTGAACGCCGTCCTGCGGAAGATCTCCGCGCACGACCTCGAAGGCTGGCTGGAGCGCGTGGCCCCGCCGTACGAGGAGGACGCCGAGGAGCACCTCGCGGTGTACCACTCGCATCCGAGGTGGGTCGTCAGCGCACTGTGGGACGCCCTCGGCGGTGGGCGGGCCGGGATCGAGGACCTGTTGGAGGCCGACAACGAGCGGCCCGAGGTCACCCTGGTCGCCCGGCCGGGGCGCTCCACCCGCGAGGAACTGCTGGCGGCGGTGGGCGAGGACTCGGCGCTGCCGGGCCGGTGGTCCCCCTATGCCGTCCGGATGGCCGAGGGCGGCGAGCCCGGGGCGCTGGAGGCGGTCCGCGAGGGACGCGCCGGCGTCCAGGACGAGGGCAGCCAGCTGGTGGCGATGGCGCTGGCCGCCGCGCCGGTCGAAGGCCGCGACGAGCGCTGGCTGGACGGCTGCGCCGGCCCCGGTGGCAAGGCGGCCCTGCTGGCGGCCCTGGCGGCGCAGCGCGGGGCGTTCCTGCTGGCGTCCGAGAAGCAGCCGCACCGGGCGAGGCTCGTGGAGCGGGCCCTGGCCGGCAATCCCGGTCCGTACCAGGTCATCGCGGCGGACGGGACCCGCCCGCCGTGGCGGCCCGGCTCCTTCGACCGGGTCCTGATGGACGTACCGTGCTCCGGCCTCGGTGCGCTGCGCCGCCGGCCGGAGGCGCGGTGGCGTCGGCGGCCGGAGGACCTGGAGGGCTTCGCCCCGCTGCAACGGGCGCTGCTGCGGGAGGCGTTGTCGGCCGTAAGGGTGGGCGGCGTCGTGGGGTACGCGACGTGCTCGCCGCACCTGGCGGAGACCCGCGTGGTCGTGGACGACGTCCTGAAGGGCCGCGGTGCGGGGGCGAACCCCGTCTCGGCCGAACTGATCGACGCCAGGCCGTACATGGAGGGCGTACCGGCCCTGGGCGACGGCCCCGACGTACAGCTGTGGCCGCACCTGCACGGCACGGACGCGATGTACCTGGCGCTGCTGCGGCGCACGGCGTAGCGCAACCCGACGAGGGTGCGGAAGCCCTTGGTGCGCCAGGGCGAGGGGGCGGGGGTACTGGTCGCGGCGACGGGTGTCATGAACGGAGCCGTGCGAGAGGCGATCCGGAAGGATTAGTGAATTGTTCGCCGTGATCATTTAAGTGTCGCTACACTGGTCTTGAGATCCGGGGTCATGGCCGGAAGTGTGCGAGGGCATGGCAGGCTTGGGGCATGGCCGCTCAGATTTATCCCAGCATCCTGTCCGCCGACTTCGCCCGCCTCGCCGACGAGGCGAAGGCCGTAGAGGGGGCCGACTGGCTGCACGTCGACGTCATGGACAACCATTTCGTCCCGAACCTGACCCTCGGGATGCCCATCGTGGAGTCCCTGAGTCGGGCCACGGACATTCCGCTGGACCTGCACCTGATGATCGAGGACCCGGACCGCTGGGCCCCGCGGTACGTCGAAGCCGGCGCCGGGTCGGTCACCTTCCACGCCGAGGCCGCCGCCGCTCCGGTACGGCTCGCGCGGGAGATCCGGGCCAAGGGGGCGCGGGCGTCCATGGCGCTCAAGCCCGCGACGCCGATCGAGCAGTACGAGGACATCCTCCCCGAGCTCGACATGCTGCTGATCATGACGGTCGAGCCGGGCTTCGGTGGCCAGCCCTTTCTGGACATCATGCTCCCCAAGATCCGCCGTACCCGGGAGCTGATCGCCAAGCACGGCCTGGAGCTGTGGCTCCAGGTCGACGGCGGGGTCTCGGCCTCGACCATCGAGCAGTGCGCCGAGGCCGGTGCCGACGTGTTCGTCGCGGGAAGCGCGGTCTACGGGGCGGTCGATCCGGCCTCCGCCGTGCGTACCCTTCGTGAGCAGGCCGACGTCGCGATCTCCGCAGCGCCCTGGGCCTGTGACCACTGAGACAAGGCTTGGTGAACAGCTCGGTGAACGGGAGCCGTCCAGGCCGATCAGCGGCCGTCGGATCTGACAGGATGAATGGCGAGTCGAGAATGTGAACAGCAGTGAGGAGAACGCGGTGTCTGCAATGTCGGCGGGACGGTCAGCCCTGCGGATGGGACCCGCGGAGCTGGTGCAGGCGGCGGCCATGGCCCGCCGCTTCTACCTGGAGGGCAAGTCCAAGATCCAGATTGCCGAGGAGTTCGGCGTGAGCCGCTTCAAGGTGGCCCGGGTCCTGGAGACCGCCCTGGAGCGCGACCTCGTGCGGATCGAGATCCGGGTGCCCGCCGAGCTCGACGCGGAGCGCTCCGACGCACTGCGGGCCCGGTACGGGCTCCGGCACGCGGTGGTGGTCGAGTCCCCGGCGGATGCGACCGAGGACGCGCCCGACCCGGAGAACCTGGGCGCCGTCGCGGCCGATCTGCTCGGTGAGCTGGTCAACGAGGGCGACGTACTGGGCCTGGCGTGGGGGCGGTCGACCATTCACATGGCCGCCTCCCTGCACCGCCTCCCGCCGTGCACCGTGGTGCAGCTGACCGGTGTGTACGACGCGGGCACGGCCGAACGAGGGTCCGTCGAGGCCGTGCGTCGGGCCGCCCAGGTCTCGGGTGGCGACGCGCACCCGATCTACGCGCCCATGCTGCTCCCCGACCCGGCGACCGCTGCCGCGCTGCGGAACCAGACCGGGATCGCGCGCGCCTTCGAGTACTTCGACAAGGTGACCGTCGCGGCGGTGTCGATCGGCTCGTGGGAACCCGGCATCTCCACCGTTCACGACATGCTCACGGACGAAGAGCGGGCGCACTACGCCTCGCTCGGCGTGGCCGCCGAGATGTCAGCCCACCTGTTCGACTCCGAGGGGCGGCGCGTCGGCCGAGACCTGGGCGAGCGCTGCATCACCGTCGAGGCGGACCGGCTGCGCCGCATCCCCGAGGTCGTGGCGATCGCGGGCGGGCTGCGCAAGGCCGCCGCGATCGGCGCGGTGCTCCGATCCGGCCTGGTGACCAGCCTGGTCACGGACACGGCGGTCGCGGACTACCTGCTCACCGAATCGGCCCCCGGACTGCGCCCGGCGCTGGAACGGGCCGACCCGGACGACTGATCCGGGGGCGGCGGGCGACCCGAAGGGCCTCCCGGGGCGGATGGTGCCGCAATTGAGATCCGAGCGGCGGGCCGTGCGGAGGCCTGCGGGGCGCATACTGGTCTCAATGACAAAGTCCGCAGTACCTCGCCGCCATTTGCCGTCCAGCCCGTTCAAGGCCCCCGTGGAACCGCCGCTCCGGCAGTTCAGCGTCGGCGACCGGGTCTCTCACGATGAGCACGGCCTCGGCCGTGTCGTCGGTATCGAGGAGGGGATCGCAGTCCTGGTCGACTTCGGGTCGGTCCAGAAGAGAATCCTGAGCCCTTACACCAAGATGTCCGCGCTCTGAGGCCATCGCGGACGCCGTCGAGCGGTTCGCGACAGAATCGGATATTCGGCACGATCGGTGCATGATCTCCAGGGACGTGCCCCGATCGTTGCTGCGTTCGCCCCGCGTGCCGCGCTCGCCGTACGTGCTGCGCCTCCTGGGGGTGCTGTTCCTGTGCGTGGCGCTGGTCGGCGTGGCGGGGTGTGGCGGCGGGAAGACGACGTCATCCTCCGCCGGGGTGCGTGCCAGCCCCGGTGTGTCCACACCCGCACCGGCCTGGGCCGACGGGATGGCGACCGTACGGGTCGATGCTCTCCCACAGCAGGCGCGAGGCGTGCTCGCGCTCATCGACAGCGGCGGGCCGTACCCGTACCGGCAGGACGGGGCCGTCTTCGGAAACTTCGAGAAGGCCCTGCCCCCGCACCCACGCGGCTACTACCACGAGTTCACGGTGCAGACGCCGGGCGAGCGCGACCGCGGGGCCCGGCGGATCGTGACGGGTGCGGGCGGGGAGTTCTTCTACACGGACGACCACTACGACACCTTCAAGGCGGTTCTGCGATGACCCTGGATCCGCAGCCGCTCGCCCCGGCGGTGGCCGCCGCCGAGGAGGCGGGCTGGACGACGCTACGGGTGGACCTCGACGGAGTGCGCGACAAGGCCGAGCTGATGCGGCGATGGGGGGCGGCGCTGGACGCTCCCGCGTGGTTCGGGGGGAACTGGGACGCGCTGGCCGATCTGCTGATCGACCTGTCGTGGTTGCCGTCGTCGCCGGGGCGGTTGCTGGTGGTGACGTCGTGGCAGTCGTACGCCGGGTCGCGGCCGGAGGAGTGGGAGACCTTGCAGGAGGTTGTGGAGGGGGCGGTGGAGCATTGGGGTGACGCCGGTGAAGGGGCGTTGGCCGTGGTCCTCGCCGATGCCGAGGTCGATGCGGAGGTTCCGGACCGGGACGCCCCGCGGAAGCGGTCCGGGCGCTGAGTCGGGGGTGGGGGCCGCTGCGCGGACCGTTTCTTCCCGCCCCGCCCCGCCGCGCCCTTTCGCCGTTTCTTGGGGCTCCGCCCCGGACCCCGGTCCTCGCACGCCGGACGGGCCGGAAGGATCCCCCGACCTGGATGTGACGGTGGGGGCAGGGGCGCTGGCCCTGCCCCCACCGGGGTCAGCCCTTCGGGATCCAGGGGGGTGTCTGCCCCCAGGACCAGACGGGGATGGCGGCCGCGTCGACCGGCGGGGGGTTGGGGCCCGAGTAGATCAGGGCCATCCGGGTGCCCCACTCGATGTAGTAGGCGAACACACCGCGGAATTCGGGGTCCGTCGGGAGGCCGACCTCGTCGGCCGTGTCCATCAGCAGGTCCACCCAGCGGCGGCGCTGCTTCTCGGTGATGCCGCGACCCAGGTGCTTGGTGGCCATGTGCTGGTGGCCGCCGTGGTGGGCCGTGTACTGCGCCGGGCCGCCGAAGACCTCCGACAGCCAGACGGCGACGTGCCGGGGGTGCTCCGAGTCCATGCCCGCGAAGACCGGGGCCAGGATCTCGTCTTGCAGGGCGTGGGCGTAGAAGACGTCCGTGAGGCGGTTCATCGCCTCAGCTCCGCCCATCCACTCGTAGATGGTGGGAGTGGTGTCGGGTGTGGTGCTCATGACTGGGGTGCGGCCTTTCCGGGGCCGGCCACGTCGGTGACGCGGTAGTGCTGCATCTCCTCGATGGCCTTCACGTACGGGCGGATCGCGCTGAAGAACGCCGGGAAGTGCTCGCCCTTGCGGAACCCGTTGAGGTGGGCGTCGACCGAGGTCCAGCGGATGCGGAGGACGTAGTGCTCGCGGTCGTTCTCCTCCTCGCAGCGGGCCAGTTCGTAGTCGATGCACTCGGGCGATGCGGCCAGGGCCTCCGCGGCCTGCCGGTACGAGTCCTCGAAGGCCTGCTGGTCGTCCAATGCGATCCGGTAGCGGATGTATTCGACGGTGGTGGTCATGGGGCGTGCCTCTCCCTGTGATCGGTGCCGGTCGCAGTCAGACTTCCGTGATCATGCGCGCGTGGGGAGGGATTTCGTCATTCCGACTCAGACTTCTGGGAGTCCGTGACGTCCGGGCCCGCCGCGCGGACCTGCTGGACCTTGGCCAGCGAGTCGCGGAGCTCGGTCAGCCACGCGTCCGTGTTGCGGCCGACGAGGCGGACGCACCAGGCCAGGGCGTCGGCCCGGCTACGGGCCACGCCGCCCGCGACCAGGGTGTCGAGGACCTGGCGTTCGGGCTGGCGCAGGCGCGTCATCACCGGAACCGCCAGGTGGGTGAACAGCACGCGGTCGTCTCCCGCCTGGACGGCCCAGGCCACCTTGCGGCGGTAGAGCTCCTCCGCCTCCCGGGCCACCTCGATGCGCTGCTCGCGGGTGCGCTCGCGGAACTCCTTGACCGACTCGGTCGCCGGGATGGTCCCCACGACCGTGATCTCCTCGCGGTCGACCGCCACCTCGACCAGGGACTCGTACACGTCCACCGGAAGGCGATCCGCGAACCACGTGCGAAGCTGCTCGCTCTGCTCGGATGTAATCATGTAATCAACGTTGCATCCGCAGGTGGCTTGATCGCAAGCGATCGGGCTGCATTTCGTTGACGTAGCCCTCGCAGTCCTCGCAGCCTTCTCAGCCCATCGAGCGGTAGCGGTGGAGCAGCGAGACCGCCATCGCCCCCTCTCCCACGCCCGAGGCGACGCGCTTGACCGAGTGGGCCCGGACGTCGCCCGCCGCGAAGACACCCGGAACGCTGGTCTCCAGCGGGTAGGGGGCGCGCTCCAGGCTCCATTCCGCCGGGAGCTCACCACCGTTCGCGATCAGGTCGGACCCGGTCAGGACGAAGCCGTACTCGTCGCGCTCCACCACACCGGACAGCCAGTCGGTGTGCGGGCGGGCGCCGATGAAGGTGAACATGAAGCGGGCCGGTACCTGCGTGTCCTCGCCGGTCGTCGCATCGTGCAGGGTCAGCGTCTCCAGGTGCTCGTCACCGTCCAGTCGGACCACCGTCGTACGGACCATCACTTCGATGTTCGGGGTGCGGTCGATCTCGTCGATGAGGTAGCGGGACATGCTCGCGTCCAGCGATGCGGCGCGGACCAGGATCGTCACCCGGGCCGCGTACTTGGCGAAGTGCACCGCCGCCTGGCCGGCCGAGTTGGCGCCGCCGACGATGAACACGTGCTGCGAGATGCAGGCCGAGCTCTCGGTGGTGGCCGCTCCGTAGTACAGCCCCGCGCCCTCGAAGCGGTCCGCGCCGGGGGCCTCCAGGCGGTTGTACGAGACCCCGGTGGCCAGCAGCACCGTCTCGGCGCTGATCTCGGTCCCGTCGGCCAGCGTCAGGATCTTCGCCGGATCGTCCCGGGTCAGCGAGACCACCTCCACCGGGTGCAGGATCTCGGCGCCGAACCGGGAGGCCTGGATGGTGGCCCGGCGGGTCAGGTCGCCGCCCGAGAGGCCCGAGGGGAAGCCGAGGTAGTTCTCGATCAGACTGGAGGTACCGGCCTGGCCGCCCGGGGCGCGGGAGTCCAGCATCAGCGTCGAGAGGCCCTCGGAGGCCGCGTAGACGCCTGCCGCCAGACCTGCGGGGCCCGCCCCGACGATGACGCACTCGTAGTGCGGGCGCGAGGCGGTGGTGGCCAGCCCCAGGCGCCGGGCGAGCTCGGTGTCGGACGGGGCGGAGAGCACCGTCCCGTCCGGGAAGCGGACGAGGGGGAGCGCCCCGTCGGGCTGGGCGGCGATCAGGGTCAGCGCCTCGGGATCCCGCTCGACGTTCAGGAAGCGGAACGGCTGGCCGTTGCGGGTGAAGAAGTCCCGCACGGCATGGGTGCCGGGGGAGACGAGGTGGCCGGCGACGATGATGCCGTCGTACGCGGGACGGTAGGTGGCCAGCCAGTCGGAGAGCAGGTCGTCCAGGACCGGGAAGAGCCGTTCGTGCGGCGGGTCCCACGGTTTGAGCAGGTAGTAGTCCAGTCGGACCCGGTTGATGGCGGTGATCGCGGCGTCCGTCTCCGCGTACGCCGTCAGCAGCACGCGGCGGGCGTCCGGGAACCGGCTGACCGCTTCGAGGAGGAACTCGACGCCGGTGACGTCGGGCATCCGCTGGTCCACCAGGAACAGGGCCGGGTCGTGGCCGCGTTCGTCGAGCGAATCCAGGATCTTGAGGGCGTCGGCGGCCGAGGAGGCGCCGAGTACCCGGTAGCGGTCGCCGTAGGCGCTGCGCAGGTCACGGCGTACGGCCCGCAGCACCTGCGGATCGTCGTCGACGGCCAGGATGACGGGCTTCTTGTTCTCCGCGCGCTCGGCCGCGGCCGCCGTGGCGGGGGCGCTTTCGGGGGCCGTGGAGCTCATCGCAATCTCCTTGTGTGGAACCCGCCGACTTCAGCCGGGGGAGCAAGCGCATCCTCGGCTCGGAGCCGTGCAGCGGCGGAGTGCCGCTGCGTGATGCTGTGGCGTGGGATGGTGCACGGAACATGGCCGCCCCCGGCGTCCGGGGGCTTCTCCTCCTGTGGAGCGGGCGGTCACGTACCTCGTCCCTCCGAGCGATGCGCGGGCAGTCGAGCTGTCGCGGACGTTTGGGTGCGTGGGGGAGGTCTACGACCTTGCGCGCCTCGCGGTCCGCACCGAGGCGTGCAAGGCCCGTCGGGAGCGGGTGGCCCGCGCCGTCCCGGTCGCGGCCCGGGGGCGAGCCGCGCACGGCGACGCAGCGGTGAATCTCGGGGCCGGTCACACCTCGTCCAGCATCAGCTGGTCGGCGTAGCACCAGGCCCACGTCTCGCCGGGCTCGTGCGACGCCGCGACGGGGTGCTCGGTGGTGCGGTAGTGCTTGGTGGCGTGGCGGTTCTTCGAGGAGTCGCAGCATCCGACGTGCCCACAGCTCAGGCACATCCTCAGGTGCACCCAGGCGTCGCCGAGGACGAGACACTCCTCGCAGCCCTCGGTGCCCGGCTTCACCGGACGTATCTGATCGACGTGCGTGCACAACAGGTCCGTCGTCATCGTCCCCGTCCCTCTCCTCGATCCTTTGCGCACCCGTGATTCACGGCGCGTCCAGACCATAGGTCCGGGCCTCGGTAATGGTTCAGCGATTCGGCCGAAGTCATGAAGTCTCGCAGCTACTTCATGACCTCCGGAAGCGACTACGTGAGGTGGCCCTGCGACCTGCCCCGCTACCTCACGAAGTCGCACACGGGCGCTTTGACGCAGGCCCCGGGCACAAGCAGTGTGGTGGACGCCAACGACAACAGGCGGCGCCTGGAGGAATCCGTGAGCAGAAAGATTCTGGTCATTGTCTCCGAACACGGTTACTGGGCCGAAGAGTTGATAGGCCCCGTATCGAAGTTCGATGAGCGGGGCTATGAAGTCGTATTCGCCACGCCGACCGGAAAGCGTGCGCACGCTCTTCCGCCGAGCCTCGACGCGAACTACATCGACCCTCCACTGGGACGCTCGGTCACGACCGAGGAGAACGCCCGGCTGGGCCGCGAGTTCGAGCGGTCGAGCCGGCTGGACTCGCCGCTCGACATCGAGGCGTGGGTCCCCGAGCGCCCGTACACGAGCGACGAGGACTACCTCCGCAAGCTGGAGCAGTACCACCGCGACCTGGACAAGCTGGAGTCGGACATCGCCGGCTACGACGCGGTCCTCATCGTCGGCGGCAGCGGCCCCATCGTCGACCTCGCCAACAACGAGCGGGTGCACGCCCTGATCCTGGCCTTCAAGAAGGCGGGCAAGGTCGTGGCGGCCGAGTGCTACGGGGTGGCCTGCCTGGCCTTCGCCCGCGACTGGGGCGACCGCAGGAGCATCATCTGGGGCAAGCACGTCACCGGCCACTGCAAGGAGTACGACTACAAGGACGGCACCGGATTCCTCGGTACCGATTTCAACATGGGGCCGCCGCCGTACCCGCTGGAGTACATCCTGCGCGATGCGACCGGCCCGCGCGGGGCGTACCACGGGAACTTCGGCCACCCCCTCTCGGTGATCGTCGATTACCCGTTCGTGACCGGCCGCTCCACCCCCGACTCCTATCTCACGGGACAGAAGATCGTGGAAGTCCTGGAGGAAGGCCTCACCCGGTACGGGTGGTGATCCAGAAACCCGTGAGAAAGAGGGGGAGTTCGATGAATTCCGAAGCCACTCCCGGACGGGAAAGGCTGATCGAGCAGTTCAAGGCCGACGGTCTGAATGTGATGTTCGGAAATCCGGGGACGGTGGAACAGGGATTCCTCGACGCGGTGGACGCGGCGGAGGAATTCCACTACGTCCTCGCCCTCCAGGAGACCGTGGCCGCCGGCATCGCCGACGGCTACGCCCGGGCCACCGGCGGCGCGGCCCTGCTCCAGCTGCACTCCGGAGTGGGCTTGGGCAACGGCATCGGGATGCTCTACCAGTCACTGCGCGGCCACACCCCGCTGGTCGTGGTCGCGGGCGACGCCGGGGTCCGCTACGACGCCATGGACGCGCAGATGGCGTCCGACCTGGTGGCGATGGCGAAGCCGGTCACTAAGTACGCGACGCGGGTCACCGACCGGCACTCCGTACTGCGCACCGTCCGACGGGCGGTCAAGATCGCCCTGACCCCGCCGCGCGGCCCGGTGTTCGTGGCCCTGCCGATGGACGTGCTCGACGAGCTGAACTCCGAGCCCATCCTGCCCACCACGGTGCCCCTCACGGACGTGGCGCCCTCGCCGGCCTCGGTGGGGCGGGCTGCGGAGCTGCTCGCCTCCGCAGAGCGGCCCGTCGTCCTCGTCGGCGACGGGGTGTCGCTCTCCGGGGCCCAGCGCGAACTCGTCGCCGTCGCCGAGCTGCTGGGCGCCGACGTGTACGAGGTGGACTCCTCGGAGGTGAACATCGCGGCCTCGCACCCGCTGCGCCGGGGCCAGACGGGCCACATGTTCGGCCCGCACAGCAAGGAGCTCGTCGGCGGCGCGGACGGGGTGCTGATCGTTGGCACCTACGTCTTCCCGGAGGTGTTCCCCGAACTGGAGAGCCCCTTCCGGCCCGGCGCCAAGGTCGTCCACATCGACCTGAACGCGTACGAGATCGCCAAGAACCACCCGGTGGACCTGGGCCTGGCCGCCGACCCCAAGCAGGCGCTGCGCGCGCTGGCCGGCGTACTCGAACGCCTGCTGACCCCGCAGCGCAGGGCGGTCGCCGCCGCCCGGCTCGACGCCCGCACCCGGGAGCGGGCGCTGGCCGCCCGGTCCGCGGAGGCGGAAGAGGACGGCACGCCGATGGCCGTCTTCCTGCGGACCCTGGCCGAGCGGACGGGCGGGGACCTGATCGTCTTCGACGAGGCGCTGACCACCTCCCCGCTGGTGACCAGGTACCTGCCGGCTGAGCGACCGGGCGACTACCACCTGACCCGGGGCGGTTCGCTCGGAGTGGGCTTCCCGGGGGCGGTCGGGGCCAAGCTGGCCCGCCCCGACCGCCTCGTCGTCGGCTTCGCGGGCGACGGCGGGTCGATGTACACGTACCAGGCGCTGTGGACCGCGGTCCGGCACGGCATCGACGCCAAGTTCGTGGTCTGCAACAACCGCAAGTACCGGCTGCTGGACGACAACATCGCCCAGTACTGGCGGGAGCGGGACATCCCGGAGCACGGATTCCCGGGCTCCTTCGACCTCTCCCACCCCGAGATCGACTTCGCAGGGCTGGCCCGGGCGCTCGGCGCCGACGGCGTACGGGTGGAGAAGCCGGACGAGGCGGCCTCGGCCGTGGGCCGGATGCTGGACCACCCCGGTCCGTTCCTCGTCGACATCCAGATCTGACCAGAGCCCAACACCGAGCATCCAGCACGGACAGACGGACAGGAGGAGACCGCATGCCCGCCGAGCGGCTGACCGAGGACGCGATCCGCACCTTCGCGGAGAACTGGTACGTGGCCCTGGACCAGCACCTTCCGCTGGACCAGGTGCTCGCCCTCAGCACCGAGGACCTGGAGTTCAAGGTCCCCGAGGACACCTTCCTCGGACACCAGGGCTTCGCCCGCTGGTACGCGGCGGTCACGAACCGCTTCTTCGACGAGGTGCACACGGTCACCAAGGTGGAGCCCGTCATCGAGGGCGACCGGGCCATCGTCCGGGTCCTCGTCAACTGGCAGGCCAAGATCTGGGACCCGCCGGCCGCCCGCAGCCAGTGGCTCGGCTTCGACGCCGACCAGACCTGGACGGTCGTGGCCGGTCCCGACGGACCGCTGATCAAGCAGTACACCGTCAACGACCTGGCGCCGATGCCCGGTTCCGGCTCGCTCTGAGCGTCGGCGAAGGAGAAGCGACGATGACCGAAGTGACACGGGAGCGGGTCGAGGCGGCCTACGCCGCCCTCGGCTCCGGCGACCGGGCCCGCATCCTCGAGTTCTATTCCGAGGACCTGCGCTGGCTGGTGCCGGGCAACCACCCGTTGGCCGGCTGGTACGAGAGCCTGGACGCCTTCCTGGAGCTGATGGGCCAGACCCACAAGCTCACGGCCGGCACCTTCCGGATGGACGTCCAGGCGGTCCTCGTCGGCGAGGACTGCAGCGCCGACGTCTGCCGCAACGTTGCCCTGCGCGACGGCGCCGACCGGGCGAGCACGTCCCCGTACGAGCGGATGGACTACCCGGTCTTCCACTTCATGCGGTGGCGGGACGGCCGGATCGTCGAGGGCCGCGACGGGCTCTTCGGGGACTCGGCGACCGCCTTCAGCCAGTTCTGGGCGCCGTTCGCACCGGACGGATCCCGCCGGGACCGATAGGGGGAGGAGCGCGATGAGCGCTGTGGACGCACGAAAGATCCTTGAGAAGTACTACGAGTACGCCAACGCCGGGGACTGGGACCGCTGGTGCGACCTGTTCGCCGATGACCAGGTCATGGACGAGCAGCTCGCCGGACACATCGAGGGGCTGGAGGTCCTGCGCTCGATGATGAAGGGCATGGGGACGATGTACCGCGTCTTCCGGAACGAGCCCGTGCACTTCCTCGTCGACGGGGAGAAGGCCGCGGCCGTCTCCCACCTCAGCGCCGTCAGCGCCTCCGGCGAGGCGATCGAGGCCGAGGTCATGAACTTCTTCCGGATCGTGGACGGAAAGATCGCCTACATGGCGAACTACCACGACACCGTCCCGTTCCAGGTGCTGAGCCAGGGCTGAGGGGGGCCGACTCGTGGCGATCGCCGACAGAGATGAGTACGACTACGTCATCGTGGGATCCGGCACCGCGGGCAGCGTCCTCGCGAACCGGCTCTCCGCAGGCCCGGACGTCTCCGTCCTGGTCCTGGAGGCGGGCGGCAACCGCATCCCGCCCGAGGTGGACGACCCGTCCTCCTGGTACAAGCTGCTGGGCGGGTCGGTCGACTGGGGCTACACCAGCGTCCCGCAGCCCGGGCTCGACGGCCGCCGTACGTACGAACCGCGGGGCAAGGCCCCCGGCGGCAGCAGCAACCTCTACATCATGATGCACATCCGCGGCCACGCCTCGGACTTCGACAACTGGGCCTACCAGGGCGCCGCCGGCTGGGCGTACGAGGACGTCCTCCCGTACTTCGCCCTCATGGAGGGCCAGGAGGACGTCACCGCCGCCACCACCGGCACCCGCGGCCCGCAGCGCATCACCAACGCCGGTCAACACGGCCCCAACCCGGTCTCCCGCGCCTTCATCGACGCGGCCGTCGAACTCGGCCACCAGGAGATCGCGGACTTCAACACCGACGGTCCCCGGCGCGGCCTCTTCGGCACCGGCTGGCACCACCTCGACGTGGCGGACGGCCGTCGCCAGGGCACCCTCGCCGCCTATCTGGAGCCCGCGCTCGACCGCTCCAACCTGACCCTGCGCACGAGCGCGCAGAGCACCCGGCTGCTCTTCGACGGCGACACCTGCACCGGCGTCGAGTACGTCCAGCTCGCACCGCCCGCCGAGTTCCCCGGCCGGACCGTGGGGGCTGTCCACGGCCCCGGCGGCTCGGCAGTCGAGCCCGGGCTGCACTCCGTACGGGCCCGCCGGGAGGTGATCGTGGCGGCCGGGGCGATCGAGTCCCCGAAGCTGCTGCTGCTCTCCGGCATCGGCCGGCCGGAGCAGCTGCGCGAGCACGGCATCGAGGTCACCGCGGCACTGCCCGGGGTCGGCGAGAACTTCCACAACCACGTCCTGACCGGGCTCATGGCCGAGGTCACCCAGGAACTCCCGCCGCCGGCGCAGAACCTGTCGGAGAGCGCTCTGTTCCTCTCGTCCCAGCCCGGGCTACCCGCCCCCGACCTGCAGATCGCCTTCGTCCACGTGCCGTTCGACGTGATCGTCGGCAAGGACCACCCGAACACGGTGAGCATCCTGCCCGGCGTGGTCCGTCCCGCCTCCCGCGGCTGGATCAGGCTCGCGAGCGCCGATCCGCTGGCCCACCCGCTGATCAACCCGAACTACCTGGGCGACCGGTGGGACCTGGAACGGATGGTGCAGGGGGTCAAGTTGGCCCGCGAGATCTTCGCGACCTCGGCCTTCTCGCCCTGGTACAAGCAGGAGCTCCAGCCCGGTCCCGGTTACGGCACCGACGAGGACCTGCGCACGTTCGTGAAGCAGAAGGCCGAGAGCTACCACCACCAGTCCGGCTCCTGCCGCATGGGCATCGACGACCTCTCCGTCGTCGACCCCGAGCTGCGGGTGCACGGCGTGCGCAACCTGCGCGTCGTCGACGCCAGCGTGATGCCCGCCGTGCCGTCGGGCAACTGCCACGCCGCCATCGCGATGATCGCCGAACGCGCGGCGGACTTCCTCACCGGTATGAACAGGGGGGTGCCCCGTGCCTGACGTGGTGCTGCGCGAGGGCGCGCTGACCGGGACCCGGATCGCGGTCCTGGTCGAGAGCGACTTCTACGAGCCGGAGATCTTCTACTACCAGCACCGGTTCGCCGAGGAGGGCGCCGAGGTCGACTTCCTGACCCGGCTGTGGGGCAACGACTCCCTCACCTTCGCCGGTCACGAGTACCGGGCGCCGTTCACCGCCGACAAGTCCCTGGAGGGGCTGAGCGGCGAGGACCTGCGCCGGTACGCGGCGCTCATCGTGCCCTCGGGCATGGTGGCCGACCGGCTGCGCTACACCGAGGACGTGGACGTGCTGGCGCCCGCGACGGAGCTGCTGCGCCGGGCGTTCGAGGAGCCGACGGTCCTCAAGGGGATCATCTGCCACGGCATGTGGCTGGCGTCCTCGATCCCGGGCAAGGTGCGTGGTCGCAAGGTGGTGTGCCACAACAATCTCATCGGTGACGTGCGGAACATGGGAGCCGAGTACGTCGACGAGGACGTGGTCGTCGACGGGGACCTGGTCACCGGCCGCACCGGCGCCCACCACCACCTCTTCGCCCGCCGGATCATCGAACTGATCGCGGCGGGGCGGGGCCGGGGGGCCGCCTGATGGGACGGATGGTCTGGTCGCACGTGGGCCTGAACTGCACGGACCAGAAGACCACCGAGGAGTTCTACACCCGGTACTTCGGCTTCGCACGGGCCAGGGTGGTCGATCTCGGAGAGGCCCAGATCGTGTTCCTGCGCAAGGGGGACGCGTACCTGGAGCTCTTCGCGGCCGGCACCGAACCGACCCGGCAGGCGCCGGAGGACCCCACAGCGGTAGCGGGGGGAGACGGGCCGCAGACCCCCGGCCGGATGCGTCACCTGGCCTTTCAGACCGACAGCGTGGACGCGTTCCTGGCGGAGCTGGGCGACGCGGCCGACGTGACCCTGGGGCCGCTGGACTTCGACGACTTCATCTGCGGCTGGCGGACCGTCTGGGTCCGCGATCCCGACGGGGTGATCGTCGAGGTCAGCCAGGGCTTCGAGGACGACCGCACGCACCCATCCTCCGGCGAGTGAGCCGAAGGGGCGCGCCTGTGAGTGAGGCATCAAGCGCCCCGGAGGCGAACCGAGCCCTCAAACAAAGGACGGCATGACATGACGGACGCCGTGAGCTTCACCTTCTCCGACACCATCGCGGGCTACGTCGGCCGCTTCGACTCCGAGTCCCGCCTGCTGCGGTTGAAGACCTCGGACGGCCGCGAGTTCGACGTCTCCCTCGCCGGGGACCCGAGCGCCGAGCTGGTGCGCAACCTGGACGAGCCGTACATCGACGCCTCCGGGCACATCGACGAGATGCTCTCGCCCGGCCGGTTCCTCTTCGTCTACGGGGTCCACTACCCGGAGCAGGGCGGGCGCTTCGACGCCAAGCGCCTGGTGTTCCTGGGCCGCGGCGCCGAGGACTACCGCTTCGAGGAGCCCAGCTGGTGGGTCAAGCAGATCGAGTCGCTGGCCGACTTCTACAAGCGGGCGCAGTTCGGCGAGGGCCCGGTGGACTTCACCGAGTACCGCACCGAGATCAGGCTCGGCGGCGACAAGACCGCCAGCCACGTCCAGGAGACGGACACCATCTCCCGCCTGGTCTACGGCATGGCCTCCGCCTACCTGCTGACCGGCAAGGACGAGTACCTGGAGGTCGCCGAGCGCGGCACCGAGTACCTGCGCAAGCACATGCGGGTCGTGGACAGCGAGGAGGACGTGGTCTTCTGGTACCACGGCATCAGCGTCGACGGCGACAGCGAGCGCAAGCTGTTCACCTCGGAGTTCTCCGACGACTACGACGCGATCCCGATGTACGAGCAGATCTATGCGTTGGCCGGCCCGATCCAGACCTACCGGGTCACCGGTGACCTGCGGATCAAGAACGACGCGGACGCGACCATCCGGCTGTTCGACAAGTTCTTCCTGGACCGCGAGCAGGGCGGCTACTACTCGCACATCGACCCGATCCTGTTCAGCGCGGACCACGAGTCCCTCGGTGAGAACGCCGAGCGCAAGAACTGGAACTCGGTCGGCGACCACGCGCCCGCGTACCTGATCAACCTGTACCTGGCGACCGGCGAGCAGAAGTACGCCGACTTCCTCGAATACACCTTCGACACCATCGCGGACAGGTTCCCGGACTACGAGAACAGCCCCTTCGTCCAGGAACGCTTCTTCCGTGACTGGTCGCACGACACCGCGCACAGCTGGCAGCAGAACCGTGCGGTGGTCGGGCACAACCTGAAGATCGCCTGGAACCTGATGCGGATGAACTCCCTGAAGCCGAAGCCGGCCTACGAGGAGCTCGCCCGCAAGATCGGCGAGATCATGCCGGCCGTCGGCAGCGACCAGCAGCGCGGGGGCTGGTACGACGTCGTCGAGCGGGTCAAGCAGGGCGACCAGGAGACGTATCGTTTCGCCTGGCACGACCGCAAGGCCTGGTGGCAGCAGGAGCAGGCGATCCTCGCCTACCTCATCCTGAACGGCACGGTCGGCGGCGACGCCTTCCTGCGCGAGGCGCGGCAGGCGGAGGCCTTCTACAACACCTTCTTCCTCGACCACGACGAGGGAGCCGTCTACTTCAACGTGCTCGCCAGCGGTACGCCGTACCTGCTCGGCACCGAGCGGCTCAAGGGCAGCCACTCGATGTCCATGTACCACTCGGCGGAGCTCTGCTACCTGTCCGCCGTCTACAACAACCTGCTCGTCAACGGGCGGGAGATGGACTTCCACTTCAAGCCCGATCCGACGAACCTGCCCGAGCGCGTCCTGCGCGTCTCGCCCGACCTGCTGCCCGCGGGTTCGGTGCAGATCGCGTCCGTCGAGATCGACGAGAAGCCGTACCGGGACTTCGACGCCGACGGGCTCACCGTCCGGCTGCCCGACGTCCAGGGACGGGTCAAAGTCAAGGTCCGGCTGCGGCCGGTGACCAAGTAGTGCCCAACGGGGGGCGCCCCAAGTAAGAGGGGAAGGCAATGACTCTCAACCTCAAGGAACGCCGGAACAAGACGGGCACCGTGCTCGTCGCCACCGGCGAGATCAACAGCGAGACCTCCGGACAGCTGCTGCAGACCCTGCTGCCGCTCGTCCGCGAGAGCCGGCCGTTGCGAATCGACCTCACGGCCGTCACCTACGTCTCCAGCGCGGGCCTGCGCACGCTGCTCGTCGCCTACCGCGAAGCCCAGCACGTCGGGGTCGCCGTCACCCTCTACGGGGTGAGCGAGGAAGTCCGGTTCGTCATGTCGGCCACCGGCTTCCTCGACTTCTTCGAGACCGGCGAGGCAGCCGCCGCGGCGACGAAGGCCAAGGCCGCGCGATGACCGACGCCTCCTCCGAACAGGTCCTGCGCGTCGACGCGTACCCGACCCACGAAGTGGGCGGGTACCGCGTCCGCGCGGGCAAGCCGTTCCCCTTCGGGGCCAACGTGGTCCCCGGCGGGGTCAGTTTCTCCGTCTTCTCCGACCAGGCCACCACCATGACCCTGGTCATCTTCAAGCGCGGAGAGCCCGAGCCGATGGCCGAGCTGCAGTTCCCCGAGGAGTTCCGCACCGGCAGCGTCTTCGCCATGACGGTCTTCGGCCTCGACCACGAGAACATCGAGTACGGGTACCGGGCCGACGGTCCGTACGACCCGGTCACCGGGCACCGCTTCGACGCCCGACAGATCCTCTCCGACCCCTACGCCCGGCTGATCGCCGGCCGCGACGTCTGGGGCGTGGAACCGGACCGCAGTCGCGGCTACCAGTACCGCTCGCGGGTCTGCCTCCAGGACTTCGACTGGGGCGACGACACACCGCTGCGGCTCCCCGCCGAGGACCTCGTCGTGTACGAGACCCACGTGCGCGGCTTCACCCGGCACCCCTCCTCGGGGGTTACCGCCCCCGGCACCTTCGCGGGGCTGCGGGAGAAGATCCCGTACCTGAAGGAGCTCGGGATCAACTGCATCGAGCTGCTCCCGGTGTTCGAGTTCGACGAGAGTGACAACCCGCGGACCAACCCGGAGACGGGGGAACGGCTCTTCGACTACTGGGGCTACAACACCGTCTCGTTCTTCGCGCCCAAGGCCGGCTACGCGGCCACCGGACGCTACGGCATGCAGGGCGACGAGTTCCGCACCCTGATCAAGGACCTACACGCGGCCGGCATCGAGGTCATCCTCGACGTCGTCTTCAACCACACCGCCGAGGGCAACGAGCAGGGGCCGACGATCTCCTTCAAGGGGCTCGACAACGCCACGTACTACATGCTCACGCCCGAGGGGTACTACTTCAACTTCAGCGGCACGGGCAACACGGTCAACTGCAACCACCCCGTCGTGCGCAACTACGTGCTCGACTGCCTGCGCCACTGGGTCGCCGACTACCACATCGACGGCTTCCGCTTCGACCTCGCGGCCATCCTCGGCCGGGACCTGGACGGCACTCCGCTGCCCAACCCGCCGCTGCTGGAGCTGCTCGCCTACGACCCGGTCCTGCGGCACACCAAGCTCATCGCCGAGGCCTGGGACGCGGGCGGCCTCTACGAGGTCGGCAACTTCCCGGCGTACGGCCGTTGGGCGGAGTGGAACGGGAAGTACCGCGACACCGTGCGCAGCTTCCTCAAGGGCGACCCCGGGATGACCGGGGAGCTGGCCACCCGGATCGCCGGCTCGCCCGACCTGTACGCCAGCCGCGGCACCTCCGCCTCGGTCAACTTCCTCACCGCCCACGACGGTTTCACCCTGGCCGACCTCGTCTCGTACAACGACAAGCACAACGAGGCGAACGGCGAGGGCAACAACGACGGGGCCAACGACAACAACAGCTGGAACTGCGGGGTCGAGGGACCGACCGAGGACGCCGAGGTCAACGCGTTGCGGCTGCGGCAGATGAAGAACGCCCTGGCCATCCTCTTCACCAGTCAGGGCATCCCGATGCTGCTGGCCGGGGACGAGGTCGCACGCACCCAGCAGGGCAACAACAACACGTACTGCCAGGACAACGAGCTCTCCTGGTTCGACTGGGACCAGGTCGACGACAACGCCGAACTGCTCCGCTTCACCCGGGAGATGATCGCCTTCCGGGGACGCCACCGTGAGCTGCGCTCCACGTCCCACCCCACCGGCCAGTTCCGGGAGAGCCTCGGCCTGCCGGACATCAGCTGGCACGGGGAACGGGCCTGGCAGCCCGACTGGTCACCCGAGAGCCGGCTGCTGGTGGTGGCCCGCTGCGGTACCGGGGACGACGACGTGGTGTACGTGGCCATGAACGCCCACTGGGAGCCGCGCGACCTGGAGCTGCCCGCGCTGCCGCACGGGCGCAGCTGGCACCTGTTCGCGGACACGGGGGCCGAGGCCCCGTACGACATCCGCACCCCGGGGGGCGAGCCCGAGCTGGAGAACGCCGGGAAGTACCTGATCGGTCCGCGCTCGGTCGTGATCCTGGTCGGCCGGACGCCCGATCCCGAGCTCTAGCCCGTCCGCGTCAGGAGCGAACGACCGACCGGACGACCGAACGATCCGAACCGTACGGCCGAAGGAGACCTCACATGCCGCTTTCCGTGTCCCTGAGCATCGAGGGCGACACCACCGTGATCGAACTGGCGGGCGAGCTGGACGCCAAGACCGCACCGGACTTCCACCAGACCATCGAGAAGGCCGCCGGGCACGGCACCGGCACGGTCGAGATCAGGATGGCCGGCGTCGGCTACATGGCCAGTGCCGGGCTGCGCTCCCTGGTCTTCGCCCAGCAGAAGGTCGCGAACCACGTGACGATCAAGGTGGTCGGCGCGATCGAGCCCGTCTCCCGCACCATCCGGACGGCCGGGCTGGACCGCAGCATCGTGCTCTCGGACGAGTGAGGCCGATGGCCGACCCGCTGCGCGACATGGTCGAACTGGCGAGGACGCCCGCCGAACTGGAGGTGCCCGCAACGACTGGGGCACTGGGCGACATCGCCTCGTTCGTCCTGCGGCTGGCCGGCCGGGCGGGCCTGGACAAGCGGGCCGCGTACCGGATCCGGCTGGCCGTGGACGAGCTGGCCACGAACATCGTGATGCACGGGTACCGGGGCGGCGACGGGCGGATCACCGTCCGCGGCCGTTCCGGTCCCGGCCGGGTGCAGATATCCCTCACGGACTCCGCACCGGCCTTCGACCCCGTCGAGGGCCGCCTGCCCCCTGCCCCCGGGACTCCTCCCGAGCGGCGGCGGATCGGTGGACTCGGCATCCACCTGGCCCTGACCAGCGTGGACGAATTCAGCTACGTACGCAGGGACGGCCGCAACATCAGCACGCTGACCGTGAAGGCTGAGGGGACGGAGCCATGCCCTCCACGAACGTGATCATCCTCGACGAGTACCCGCCGCCTCCGGCGGAGCTGCTCGACGCGCTGGCGACGATGGACGCGTCGCTCGTCGCCCGCACCCTGACGGAGCTGCTGAGCGGCCCGCTCGACGATCTGCCCGTGGCCGACGTACTGCTCGCCCCGGCCGAGGCCGAGGGAGAGTCGGTACGGCTGGCCGTACGCCGGCTGCGCCGTTGGGGCGGGGCTCCCATCGTGGTCGTCTGGACGGTGACCGAGTTCGCCGCCCTGGAGGAACACGTCCGGCTGGGCCACGACTACCTCGTACCGCCCTTCCTGCCCGCCCTCGTCGGGGCCCGGCTGCACAGCTGCTCGGAGCGGGCCGGACTGGGCCGCACCCTGCGCGAAGCCGATGCCCGCGCCGAACTCATGGGGTACGAGAAGGAGTTGGAGATCGGTCGGGAGATCCAGGCCGGGTTCCTGCCCGAATCGCTGCCGGTGCCCGAAGGCTGGGAGATCGACGTACGGTTCCGGCCCGCCCGGCAGGTCGCCGGGGACTTCTACGACGTCTTCGAGATCTCCCGCGGACGCCGGCTCGCCTTCGTCGTCGCCGACGTCTGCGACAAGGGGGTCGGCGCCGCGCTCTTCATGGCCCTGATCCGCTCGCTGCTGCGGCACACCGCCGAGAACAGCGGACTGCAACACCTGGTGGCCGCCGGGCGGGCGGGCGGCAGTCGGCGGATACCCGTCGTCGGCGCGACACCGCTGCTCAACGCGGTCACCGCCACCAACGGCTACCTCACCCGGAACCACCTGAGGCAGGGCTACTTCGCCACCCTGTTCTTCGGTGTGCTCGACCCGCTGACCGGCAGCCTCGTGTACATCAACGGCGGCCACAACCCGCCGCTGCTGCTGCGGGCCGACGGTGGCGGCCCGCTCGCCCTGGAAGTCACCGGACCTGCCGTCGGGGTACTGCCCGACTGCGTGTACACGCTCGGTTACGCCCAGTTGGAGCCGGGTGACACCCTCTTCGTGTTCACGGACGGAGTGCCCGAGGCGCGCTGCCCGGGCGGCAGCTTCCTCGGTGACGAGCGGATGCTGGAGCTCCTCGCCGGCCCCCCGGCGAGCGGCAGGGAGGTGGTCGACCGCATGGACGCCGCGGTGCGCGAGCACACCGGCACGGCCGAACAGCACGACGACGTCACCATGCTGGCCCTGCACCGGCCCCGTGCGGCGCGGGGGCCGCGCGGGGGCCGTACCGCCGCGGGCCGTACGGCGGTGGCCTGATGGCCCGGACCATCGTGGTGCACTCGCACCGCGGCGGTACGGGGAAGTCCTCGGTACTGGCGAACCTGGCCCTGCTCATCGCGGGCGAGGGACGCCGGGTGGGGGTGGTCGACACGGACATCCAGTCGCCCACCCTGGACCTGCTCTTCCGTCTCGGTCCGGGCCCCTCCCTGGCCGACTACCTGCTCGGGCGGTGCGAGATCGAGGCCACTGCCCAACAGGTCGGCGCTTGCGGTCCGGGCCTGTACGTCGTACCGGCCCGGACGGGGACGGCCGCCCTGCGCGAGCTGATGACCAGCGGTTACGACGTGGGGCTGCTGCCGGAGGGCTTCGACCGGCTGATCGAGCACTACGCGCTCGACGTGTTGCTGCTCGACACCCATGCCGGACTCAACAACGAGTCGGTGACCGCCATGGCGAGCGCCGACGTACTGATGATCATGGCCCGGGTCGACCGGATCGACCTCTCCGGCGTCGAGGAGACCATCGCTCTGGCCGGGCGGCTGGCCTGCCGACGGGCTCTGGTCATGAGCATGGCCCCCGAGGGCGCGGACGGGGAACAGGTCCGCCGGCGTGCCGAGGAGGTGTACGGCGCCCCCCTGGCCGGGATCCTTCCTTATGTGCCGGAAATGGCCGCCCTGTACGGCGAGCGCATATTCGCCGAAGCGCACCCCGACCACCCCCTGGTCGGTGAATTCCGCACCATCATCAACGCGTTGGACGCACCTCACGAAGTATCGCGCGCCTGACGCTCCCCCCTTACGCCCCCCGCAGGGTGCGTGTTGAATCGGCAGCGATTCCAGAACAAGGAGAACAGTCATGAAGATTCTCGTCGTCATGACGGCCAAGGCAACGCTCCACCTCTTGGACGGGGAACAGCACCCCTCGGGATTCTGGGCCGAGGAATTCGTGGTTCCCTACACCCTCTTCAAGGCCGCAGGCCACACCGTGGACGTGGCGACGATCGGCGGTAAGGCCCCCACGGTCGACCGGACCAGCATCGACCCCCAGTTCCTCCAATGGGTCCGCCCCCAGGGCTCGCCGGACGAGGACGCGGCCAACGCCGCCGAGTACGTGAGAGTCATCGAGAACACCCCCCAGCTGGCGACCCCGATCGCCGTGGAGTCCCTGACCGAGAAGGACATCGCCGACTACGACGGCATCTACGTCAGCGGCGGCCACGGCGCGATCGGGGACCTGCCCCACTCCGACGAGCTCGCCCAGATCCTGCGATGGGCCCTCGCCGCGGACAAACCGCTCGCCACCGTCTGCCACGGTCACACCGCGCTGCTCGCACTGCGCGACGGCGAGGGCCGCTGGCCCTTCGAGGGCTACCGGATGACGGCCTTCTCGCACAGCGAGGAGCTGGTCACCAACATGGCCGGCCGGCTCCCGCTGATCCTGGAGGTCGAGCTCACCCGGCTCGGCGCGCGCTACGAGAAGGCCGAGGCGATCTGGGACTCGCACGTGGTCGTCGACCGCAAGCTCACCACCGGCCAGAACCCGTACTCCTCCAAGGCCCTTGCCGAGACGTTCTTACGGCAGCTCGCGAAGGGCTAGCACGACCGCCCCGCACCCCGAGACCGGAAGGCAACCATGACCAAGCGCGCGCTCAGCGGCCAGCCTCTGGCCAACCCCGGGAAGCTGTTCATCGGCGGCAAGTGGGTCTCCGCCCAGGACGGCCGCACCGAGCCGGACATCAGCCCCGTGGACGGGCAGGAGATCGTTCCGGTGGCCCAGGCCGCCGCCGCCGACGCGGACGCGGCCGTGGCCGCCGCGCGCGCCGCGTACGAGGAAGGCCCCTGGAGCAGACTGTCCGCCCAGGAGCGCGCGCTGCGGCTGAACCGGGTCGGCGAGCTCATCGAGCGCGACCTGGAGGAGATCGCCCTGCTGGAGACGGTGGACATGGGCAAGCCGTTCGCCTTCTCCAGCACGGTCGACGCCCCCATGGCCGCCCAGCTCATGCACTACTACGCCGGCGCCGTGACCCGCGTCGACGGCTCCTCGCGGGCCCCGGCCGGCGGGCAGCTCGCGTACACCCTGCGCGAACCGCTGGGCGTCGTCTGCGCCATCACCCCGTTCAACTTCCCGCTCCTGCTGTCCATGACGAAGATCGCGCCGGCCCTGGCGGCGGGCAACACGGTCGTCCACAAACCCTCCCCGGCCACCCCGCTCACCGCCCTGAAGATCGCCGAACTCTTCCAGGAGGCGGAGATCCCGGACGGGGTGCTGAACGTGATCACCGGCCCCGGCGTGGAACTCGGCGAGACCCTCACGGACCACCCCGGCATCGACAAGATCGCCTTCACCGGCTCCACCGCGGTCGGCCAGTCGATCATCCGCAAATCGGCCGGGACCCTGAAGAAGGTGACGATGGAACTCGGCGGCAAGTCCGCCAACATCATCTTCGCCGACGCCGACCTGGAAGCCGCCGAGGAGCTCGCCTTCTTCGGCATCTACTACAACAAGGGCGAGATCTGCACCGCCGGATCGCGGCTGCTGCTCCAGCGTCCCATCCACGACGAACTCGTCGAACGCCTGGTCCGACGGGCCGCCGCCCTCAAGCCCGGCGACCCGCGCGACCCGGCCACCCTGTTCGGGCCGCTGGCCCACCGCGGCCAGTTCGACAAGGTCAGCTCCTACATCGAGGTCGGAGAGAAGGAAGGCGCCGTCCTGCGCACCGGCGGCACCGGCTGGACCCCCGAGGGAGCCTCCAGCCAGGGCCTGTACTTCCTGCCGACCGTCTTCACCGGCGTCGACAACAGCATGCGGATCGCCCAGGAGGAGATCTTCGGCCCGGTCCTGTCGATCATCCCCTTCGACACCGAGGACGACGCGATCCGGATCGCCAACGACAGCGCGTACGGCCTCGCCGCCGGCGTCCACACCAAGGACCTGCGGCGCGCCCACCGGGTGGCCTCCCAGATCAAGGCCGGCACGGTCTGGGTGAACTGTTACAACCAGTACGACCCCTCCGTGCCCTACGGCGGCTACAAGGCCTCCGGATACGGACGCGAGTGCGGACCGGAATCCCTCGAAAGCTACACCCAGACCAAATCGGTCTGGATCGGCATGGACTGACGGACCGACCGACTGACCAAGGAGGAGCGGCAATGCGCACAGGCATCATCGGCACCGGGCGGATCGGATCCACCCTCGCGCGGATCCTGGTGGCGGCGGGGCACGAGGTCGTGCTCGCCAACGCCCGCGGCCCGCAGTCCATCGGCCCGTTAGTGGCCGAACTGGGCCCGGCGGCCTCGGCGGCGCACCCCGCCGAGGTCGCCGACCGGGGCGAACTCCTGGTGCTGATGGTGCCCTTCGCGACCGTCCGCGGTCTGCTCGCGCCAGCGGTCGTACAGGACAAGGTGCTGGTGGACGCCACGAACGCGTTCAGCGGCCCCGGCACGCCGGCGGATCTGGGCGGACGGAGCTCCAGCGAACTGGTTGCCGAGTGGTACCCGGGCGCCCGGATCGTGAAATCCCTGAACACCATGCATTTCGAGACGCTCGCCGTCGCCGGTACCGCGGGGGGCGAACGCCTGGCCCATTTCACGGCCGGCGACGACGAGAAAGCGAAGGAAATCGTCGCGGGAATCATCTCGGATCTGGGATTCGTCCCCGTCGACACCGGCCCGCTGCACTCCGGAGGAATTCTCCAGCAGCCCGGCGGGCCCCTCTTCAACCGGCCGCTCACGGAAGCGCAGGCGCTGGCATGGATCTCTCACTGAACGTGAATGGAAGACCCGAGCAGTTCGCGGCCCAGCCGAACGAACTGCTGGTGGAACGACTCCGTGACGGCCTCGGGCTGACCGGCACCAAGGTCGGCTGCGACACCGGCCAGTGCGGTACCTGTGTCGTCCAGCTCGACGGCCGGTCCGTCAAGAGCTGCCTGATCCTCACCGCCTCGGCCGCCGGCTCCCGGGTGACCACCATCGAGGGGGTCACCACGCGGGGTGGTGAACTCACCGGCCTCCAGGAGGCCCTGCGCCAGGAGCACGGAACCCAGTGCGGGTTCTGCACCCCCGGCATGGTGATGGCCCTCGGCGAACTCGTCGACAACACCGCGGACCGCGAGGCGCCCACCGAGTCCGAGATCCGCGAGTGGCTCACCGGCAACCTGTGCCGCTGCACCGGCTACCACAGCGTCGTACGGGGCGTGCAGCGCGCCTGCTCCGCCGCCCGGACCGAGCCGCCCGGGGAGAGTGTCGCCGCCTCCGCCTCCGCCTCCGCCTCCGCGTCCACGTCCGCGTCCACGTCCGGCCGGGAGGTGTGAGGGAGATGACCGCAGTGACGGGGGAGCACCCCCTCCAGGGTTCGGGCCCGCTCGGACAGCCGCTGGACAGCCGCGAGGACCCGCAGCTGCTGCGCGGCGAGGCGCAGTACGTGGCCGACATCGACCTGCCGGGCACCGCCCACATGGCCATCCTCGGCAGCCCGGTCGCCCACGCGAAGATCCTCTCCATCGAGACGAAGGCCGCCGAACAGCTGCCCGGCGTCCTGAAGGTGGCCACCGCAGCCGATTTCGCCGACGTGATGCCGCTGCCGTGCATCTGGGTACCCGGCGGCGTCGAGAGCCACTTCCCGCCCCACCCCTACGGACTTCCCGGCGCCCGACCGGTCCTCACCGGCGACACCGTCCGGCACGTCGGCGACCCGATCGCCGTGGTCGTCGCCGAGACCCCGCGCCAGGCCGCCGCCGCGCTGGCCGCCATCGCCGTCGAGTACGAGCCGCTGCCCGTGGTCACCCGGGCCGACGAAGCACTCGCCGAGGGCGCACCCCAACTGCACGAGGCCGTCCCGGGCAACCTGAACGCGTACTGGACCTGCGGCGACCAGGACCGCACCGACGCGGCCATCGCCGAGGCCGAGGTCACGGTCGAGCTGGACCTGGTCAACCAGCGCACGATCAACAGCCCGATCGAGCCGCGCGGCGCGGTCGGCGACTACAACGCCGCCACCGGCGAGTACACGCTCCACGCCTCCACGCAGGGCCCGCACAACCACCGCTTCCTGCTCTCCGCACTGGTCCTTGGCATCCCGTTCAACAAACTCCGGGTGATCGCCCCGACCGTGGGCGGCAGCTTCGGCACCAAGGGCTACCTCTACCCCGACATGGCACTGGTCCTGCTGCTCTCCAAGGCAATCGGCCGGCCCGTGAAGTGGGTGGACACCCGCACCGGCCTGATGAACTCCACCGTCCAGGGCCGCGACCACCGCCAACACGTCACCCTCGCCGGTACCCGCGACGGCCGTATCACCGCCGTGCGCGCCACCAGCTACGCCAACCTCGGCGCGTACCCCTCCACCATCGGCCCCGGTGTCGCCACTGCCCTGATGGGACGGTCCATCAGCGGCATGTACGACATCCCCGCCGCCTTCTGCGAGGTGTACGCCGCCTTCACCAACACCGTCCCGCTCGGCGCCCAGCGCGGCAGCGGGCGGGCCGAGGCCACCTTCCTGATGGAGCGGCTCGTCGACCGGTACGCCGCCGAGATCGGCATGGACCCGGCGGCCGTCCGGCGCAAGAACCTCGTGCCGAAGGAGAAGTTCCCGTACGACAACGGCCTCGGCTGGACGTACGACTCCGGGGACTACCAGCTGAACTTCGACCGTGCCGTGGAACGGTCGGGCTACGCCGACATGCCCGCCCGCAAGGCCGAAGCCCGCACCCGCGGCAAGCGCCTCGGCGTGGGCCTCGCCACCTACGTCGCCGTCTGCGGCGTCGGCCCCTCCACCAGGATGTCCAAGGAGGGCATGCTCGGCGGCACCTGGGAGAGCGCGAACATCCGCGTCCACCCGACCGGCGAGGTCACCGTCACCGTCGGCTCCGCCTCCACCGGCCAGAGCCACGGCACGGTCTTCGCACAGGTCGCCGCCGACGAGCTCGGCATCGACCCGGCCCAGGTCCAGGTGTACGAGGGCGACACGCTCAAGGCGCCGTACGGGCAGGGCACGTACGGCTCCCGCTCCTACAGCATGGCCGCGCCCGCGGTCGCCCTCACCGCCCAGAAGATCAAGCGGAAGCTGGTCAAGGCCGGGGCGGTGTTCCTGGGCGTTCCCGAGGAGCAGGTCGTCTACGCGGGCGGCGGCGTCCACGAAGAGGGCAACGAGGAGAACGCCAAGACCTTCGCCGAGCTGGCCATGGCCATGTGGTACGGCTGGGGCCTGCCCCCGGAGATCGAGCCCGCCCTCGACGAAACCACCCACTTCGACCCACCGGACTTCAACTTCCCCTTCGGGACGCACGTCGCCGTCGTCGAGGTCGACGAACTCACCGGCGAGATTGAGGTGGTGGCGTACACCGCCGTCGACGACGCGGGCCACATCGGCAACCCGAAGATCGTCCTCGGCCAGATCGAGGGCAGCATCGTGCACGGGCTCGGCCAGGCCCTGATGGAGCACGCCGAGTACGACGAGAACGGCCTTCTCGTCAGTTGCGACCTGGGCAACTACGCCCTGCCGCGCGCCGCCGACGCGCCGTTCTTCACGCTCGACAAGACCACCACGCCCTCGCCGCACAACCCGCTCGGCGCCAAGGGCGCGGGCGAGATCGCCACCGTGCCGCCCGCCGCGGCCGTCGTCAACGCGGTCGTCGACGCCCTCTCCGACCTGGGCGTACAACACATCGACATGCCCCTCACCCCCGAGAAGGTCTGGCGCCGCCTGAGAGGAGAGGCCCAGTGATCCTCACCGAGTTCGACTACGTCCGCCCCGTCGGCCTCGACGATGCGCTGGCGCTGCTCTCCGCCACCCCCGGTGCCAAGGTGCTGGCCGGCGGCCAGAGCCTGCTGCCCGCCCTGCGCGCGGGAGGGGAAACCGCCCGCCTGCTCGTCGACCTGCGCCACGTCGAGGAGCTCCGGGGCATCGAGCGGACCGGCGACGGCATCCGGATCGGCGCGCTGACCACGCTCGCCGAGCTCGCCGGACACGCGGTGGTGCTCGCGGCGGCCCCCGAACTGGCCGCCGCCGCCCGCGCCAACGGGGACCCACAGGTCCGCAACCTCGGCACCGCCGGCGGCAACCTCGCCGCCGGCGGACGCGCCACCGATCTGCCCGTCGCCGCCATCGCCGCGGACGCCCGCGTCGAACTGGCCGGACCCGGCGGACGGTCGACCGTGAGCGCCGAGGAGTTCGCGGACTCCGGGGCGCCCGCCGGAGCCGTGGTCACCGCACTGCTGGTGCCCGCCGGAGGGCGGGCCGCCGCCTTCGAGAAGACCGCCGACCGGGCCACGCGCTACCCGGTGTGCGCCAGCGCCGTACGGATCACCCCCGACGGGCCGCGCATCGCGGTCGCCGGCGCCACCGCCCGCCCGCTGCGGCTGCGCGGGGTCGAGGACCGGCTGCGCGGGGGCCCGTACCCGACCGAGGCCGTACTCGCGGCCTTCCGCGCCGAGCCCAGGGAACTGTTCGTCCCCGGGCGCGGCACATCGGCCGAGTACCTCGGCCACCTCGCGGGGGTGCTCACCGCCCGCGCGCTGCAGAGGGCAGCCAGGGCCCTCGCCTGACCGCCCACCAGGGGGAGTTGACGCAGTGCCCGATCTGTCCAGGACGACCAGGGGGGTTCCGTCGCAACCGGCCGCCCAGCCGGCCGCGGCCTCCAGAAGCTCCGGCTTCTGGGTGGTCGGCGCGGTCCTCGTCCTGCTGATGCTCTCCTCTTCCGTACCCTCCGCCCTCTACGTGCTCTACCAGCAGAGATGGGGACTGTCCTCCGGCACGATCACGGTGGTCTTCGCCCTGTACGCCGTCACCGTACTGATCGGACTCCTGCTGTTCGGATCCCTCTCGGACACCCTGGGCCGGCGTCCCGTCCTCGGCGCCGGCCTGGTCCTGGCGATCGTCTCCATGGGCCTGTTCGCCGGGGCCCAGGGGCTCGGTTTGCTGCTCGCCGCCCGCGCCGTGCAGGGGCTGGCGGTGGGCCTGGCCACCGGGGCGATGGGCGCAGCCCTGCTCGAACTCACCCCGCGCTCGCGACCGGCGCTCGGCGCCCAGGTCAACAGTGCGGGGCCGACGGTCGGGATCGGGTTGGGCGGGCTCGGAGCCGGACTGCTCGTCCAGTACGCGCCCGCCCCGACCGCCTTGAGCTACCTGCTCCTGATCGCCGCCTTCGCGATCACGCTGGTGGGGGTGGTCCGCATGCGGGAGAGCGCACCGGTCGGCCTCGGCGGCCCGTCCGGCGGCCGGATGCGGATGCGGATCACACCGCGCCGGATCCATGTGCCGGCCGCCGTGCGCGGCCGGTTCGCGATCCTCGTCCTGACCATCGTCGCCGTCTGGTCCGTCGGCGGCTTCTACCTCTCGCTCGGGCCGCACCTGGCCCTCGCCCTGCTCCAGAGCACCAACTACCTGGTCGGCGGGGCCACCGTGGCCCTGCTCGCCGGCGCGGCCACCGCGGCCCAGCTGCTGCTGGGCCGCACCGAGGCCCTGCGCACCGCCGTCCTGGGGCTGTGCGGGCTGCTCGCCGGGCTCGGTCTGGTCCTGCTCGCGCTCGGCCTCGGCTCGGCGCCCGTGTTCCTCGTGGGTACCGCCGTCCTCGGCAGCGGCTGGGGCGCGGCGTTCCTCGGCTCCTTCCGGGCGCTGAGCGCACTGGCCGACCCGGCGCACCGCGGCGAACTGACCGCCGGCGTCTACGTCTTCGCGTACCTCGCCATGAGCGTCCCGGCGGTGCTCGCCGGAATGCTCACCAACATCCACGGGCTGCAGCGCACCTCCGTCGGCTTCATGACCGCCGTCGCCGGGGTGTGCGCGCTGGCCCTGCTCGCCACGCTGAGGCTGGCAGCCCGCACCCGGACCGAAGGGAGTACGGCATGAACGCCGTGGACGTGAACGGCGTGGACCTGCGGTCCGCCCTGCGTGGGCTGGAGATCTTCGCCGGGCTCACCGAGGACCAGCTGGACTGGCTGGTCTCCGTCTCCGAGCCACGGGTGCTCCGCGACGGGGAAGTGCTCTTCCGTGACGGGGAGGAAGCCACGGGTTTCCACGTCCTGCTCGCCGGCGGGCTGGTCGTCACCAAGGTCGTCGACGGCCGGGAGGAGGTGCTCACCCGGCACTCCACCGAAGAGGAGAGCGCCGCCGCCGAGGAGCACGACGGCAAGCCGTCCGCCGCGCACCGGTTCACCGGCGAGCTGCCGCTGCTGACGGACGGCGCGTACGTGGCCACCGCCGCGGCGAGCGGGCCGACGACCACCGTCGTCGCCTACCCCAAGGCGGTGTTCTTCGAGATGCTGACCCGTTGTCACGGGGTGGCGGCGGTGCTGATCCCGGTACTGGCCTGGCGGATCAAGTCGTCCGAGGTGCAGGCCCGCAAGCGGGCCACGGTCGAGGCGCTCGGCACCCTGGCCGCCGGCCTCGCGCACGAGCTGAACAATCCGGCAGCCGCCGTGGCCCGGGCCGCACAGGAGCTGGCACCCGCCCTGGACCGGCTCACCCGGACCGCCCAGGCTTGGGGAGCCGCCGCGACCGGCGCGGAGCGTTCCGTACTCGACCGGCTGGCGGAGGAACTGGACAAGCTGCCGCCGCCGGTGACCACCGACCCGCTCGCCCAGGCCGACGCCGAGGAGGAGATAGCGGACTGGGCCGAGGAGGCGGGCACCGAGCGGCCCGCACTGCTCGGTTCCGGGATCTCGGACCTGGGGTTGGGACTGGGCTGGCTAGTGGAGCGGCTGGAAGGTGTCGGCGAGCCGGCCCTGCCCGCCGCCCTGGACCACCTGGCGGCCCTGCTGGAGATCCGCTCGCTGGCCGCGGAACTGCGTGCCGCCGGCCCGAGGATCTCCCAACTCGTCGCCGCGACCCGGGATTACGCCAATCTCGACCGGGCGCCCGAACAGCGCTTCGCGGTGGCCGACGGGATCGAGAACACGCTGGTCGTGCTACGTGCCAAGCTCTCCGGCATCACCATCGTGCGTGAGTACGAAGCCGGCCTGCCCGAACTGACGGGCTACCCGAGCGAGTTGAACCAGGTGTGGACCAACCTGGTCGACAACGCGGCCGAGGCGATGGAGGGCAGCGGCACCCTCACCCTGCGCGTGCGGGCCGAGGGCGTCTGTCTGGTCGTGGAGGTCGCCGACACCGGCCGGGGCATCCCCGAAGACTCGCTGCCGCGGATCTTCGAACCCTTCTACACCACCAAGGACGTGGGGAAGGGCACGGGCCTGGGGCTGCACCTGAGCTACCGCATCGTGACCCAGCGCCACCACGGCTCGATCACGGCCCGCTCGCGCCCCGGCGAGACCCGCATGGTCGTCCGGCTGCCGCTCGCCGAGGCCGCCGCCTGCGCCGAAACACCTGATGGACCCATCACCTGACGGACCCACCCGTGGCACCCACTTCCATCCGTTGAAACGGAGTCGACATGGCCAAGTACGACATCTCCAAGCTGCACCCGGTGTTCGTCCGCCAGATGGAGGCGCTGGCCGCCCTGGACATCGAGGCGGTGATGAAGAACTACACCGACGACGCCGTGCTGCTGCGCTTCGAGGGCGTCTCGGTCGGGATCGAGGCGGTGCGCGAGACGTTCACCGGCTACCTGACGGTCAAGCCCACGCTCGTGGAACTCCAGGAGTACATCGAGACCGAGGACACGATCTTCTACCGCGCGATCATGAATCTGAACGGCGAGCCGGAGCACGCGTTCGGGACACTGGTGGTCCGCGATGGCCGGATCTGGCGCCAGACCGCCGGTTTCGGCGGCTGACCACCGATATCTGGGTAGCGTGTGCGGGGAGGGCGGAGGCAGCGCCCTCCCCGCACGTGCAAGTCGCGCCGGCGATTGGGGCGGGCCAAGCGGAATGGCAAAGGGGAGGTCATGGAACGCGAAACCGGGCGTGTCGAGGCATTCAGTGACGGTGTATTCGCCATCGTCATCACGATTCTCGTCCTGGAGCTAAAGGTTCCGGAAGGAAAGGGATCGGACTTCTGGCACGGGGTGTGGGAACAGTGGCCGCACTATGCCGCATACGTGGTGAGTTTCCTCATCATCGGCGTGATGTGGGTGAATCACCACACCATCTTCAGTCACCTCAAGCGGGTGGACAGGCCGTTGTTGTTCCTGAATCTCCTGGTGCTGATGGTGGTATCGGTGATTCCGTACACCACCACTGTGCTCGCGGAGCACCTCGTCGAGGAGGGCGGCTCCGCCAACGCCGCCGCCGTTCTTTACAGTTCGGTCACCGTGGCCTACGCGCTCGCGTTCCTGGCCTTCTGGTGGTACGTCACCCGGGTCGGCCACCTGTTCCACGAACGGGTGGACAAGGACGGTGCCCGGGCCACCCGGATGCGCTTCGGACTCGGCGCCGTGGCGTACCCCTTGACCGTTCTCCTGTCCTTTTTCTCCGCACCGCTCACTCTCGTCGCACACTTCCTGATCGCGCTCTACTATGCGGCGAACCAGATCCCCATTCCCCTCGTGGTAGAGGAAGAGCGGCTCGAATCTGCGAGCGACCTCAGGAAGTAGCCGCCGGGGCCTACGGCCGTTCTGTGCGGTCAAGTAGGGTATTGGATCTAGTGGTCGCGGGGGAGGCCCAGATGGCTCGCGCAGTCCTGCCGGAGGAATCCACCAAGGAAATCTCCGAATTGATCGATGTACTGATCTCTCTCTTCTTTGAGTCCTTACCTCGGCGGGACCAGCGAAACTGGGCCCGCGTATATCTCAACGGCCTCGTGCGGACCAGCGGGAAGAAAACGATCCGTAACATCGCCGGAACAGGGGCCAGTTCCGTCGAGCAGAGCCTCCAGCAGTTCATCAGCAAGTCCCCCTGGGACTGGACCCCGGTACGCCGCTCCCTCGCCCAGTACCTCGAACGCACCGCCCAGCGCCCGCTGGCCTGGGTGGTCCAGCCCATGGTCATCGAGAAGGCGGGAGACCGCTCCGTCGGCGTCGGTCGACAGTTCGTTCCCCAGCTCGGCCGCACCGCCAACTGCCAGCAGGCCAGCGGAATCTGGCTCGCCTCCAGCGAGGCCAGCTTCCCCGTCGAATGGACCCTCACCCTCCCCGGACCCTGGACGAACGAGCTGCTGCGCCGCCGGCGGGCCGGCATCCCGGACACCGCTCGCTCGCTCACCCCCGCCCAGGACGCCGTACACGCCGTCCAGCGGATGGCCGCCACCTGGCAACTCCAGCGCCGGCCCGTGGTGATGGAGGTCGCCAACACCGACCTCCCGCAGAGCATCGAGTCCTTCACCCTCCAGGACATCCCCTTCGTCTTCAAGGTCGACGGGTCGCTGCCCGTCTCCTTCGGCGGTGCGGGCCGGCAGCGGCCCGGTCCGCACACCGCGCCCGCCCGCGAACTCATCGACTCCCTGCGCTCCCAGCGACGGGTGGTCGAATGGACCCGGCACGGCCGCGGCGAAGGAGCAGTGACCCTGCTGACCTCGGCCGCCATCCTCGCCACCCCCGGCGAGGACCGGCCCGTACCGCTGCCGCCCACGCCACTGCTCCTCGTCGGCGCCTGGTCCGAAGCCGCCCTGCTGCCCTCCGAGTTCTGGATCACCAACATCGGAGACCGCCCGCTCGCCCAGCTCTTCCTGCTCGCCAAACTCACCGACCGGGTATCCCTCGACTTCACCGAGACCTGCGAACCCGTAGGCATCCGTGATTTCGAGGGCCGCTCCTTCCGTGGCTGGCACCACCACGCCACGCTCGCGAGCGTCGCCCACGCATCGATGCTGCTCGGCGCACGCGGCAAGGTACCCACCGGGTATCCCGTGGCGGTGCGGCCCACCACCTCCGGTGTGCCCGGTTCCGGGATCGCCCGCGCCGGCGCGGGTCTCACGACCCGGACCGGCCCGCCGCCGGTGCTGCCGCCGCGCCCGCTGATCCCCGGCCAGAGCGCGAGACGCGAGTACATCCGCTGATGCTCGACATCGCCGAGGAACTCCGCGAGTGGTGCGCCGCGCACCGCGAATTCGCCCTCGCCACCGTGGTCACCGTCAGCGGCAGCGCGCCGCGCGGCCCGGGCGCCTCGCTCGCCGTCGACGCCGGCGGCACCGCGCTGGGCTCCATCTCCGGGGGCTGTGTGGAGTCCGCCGTGCACGAGCTGTGCCTCGACGCGATCGCCTCCGGAGAGGGCGGCCTACACCGCTTCGGCTACAGCGACGAAGACGCCTTCGCGGTGGGCTTGACCTGCGGCGGAGTCCTGGACGTGCTCGTCACGCCGGTGCGCGGCCACGACCCGGTGCGCCCCGTCATAGGCTCCGTGCTCGAAGCCGCCGCCGGCGGGACCCGGGCCGCGCTGGCCCGGGTGGTCTCCGGCCCGCCGCCGCAGCTCGGCCGGGCCCTCGCCGTCCGCGCCGACGGATCGTACGAGGGGTGCCTGGGCGGGGGAGCGGCCCTGGACCGGGCTGCCGCCGACCGGGTCCGGGACCTGCTCCTGGCCGGGCGCACGGGAACCGCCGAGCTGGGTACGGCGGGCGGCCTGTGCGGGCAGCCGCTGACCCTGCTGGTCGAGTCGGCCGCCGAGCCGCCCCGGCTGATCGTCTACGGGGCCATCGACTTCGCCGCCGCGCTGGTACGGATCGGAGCCTTCCTGGGGCACCGGGTCACGGTGTGCGACGCCCGGCCCGTCTTCGCGACGCGGGCCCGCTTCCCCGACGCCGACGAGGTGGTCGTCGACTGGCCGCACCGGCACCTGGCCGCGGAATGGGAGGCGGGCCGACTGGACCCGCGTACGGCGGTCTGCGTCCTCACCCACGACGCCAAGTTCGACGTACCGCTGCTGGCGCTCGCGCTGCGGCTGCCCCTGGGGTACGTGGGAGCCATGGGGTCGCGCCGCACCCACGCGGAACGGGAGCAGCGGCTGCGGGAGGAAGGGGTGCCGCGGGCCGCCCTGGCCCGGTTGCGCTCCCCGATCGGCCTCGACCTGGGCGGTGGCACCCCGGAGGAGACGGCCCTGTCCATCGCCGCCGAGTTCACGGCGGTCCGGTACGGCGGATCGGTCCTCCCGTTGGCACGGCGTCGGGGGCCGGTCCATCGACGTGCGGCCCCAGTCGCCCAACCGGCCGGGAGGGGATGAGGTCGACCGCGGTCGACCGGCGACCCGGGTCGGCCAGCCCGGGTCGGCCAGCCCGGGTCGGCCAGCCCGGGTCGGCCAACCCGGGCTGGCCGGATCAGGCTGGCGGCCCGGCTAGCCGGACTGGGCCTTCACGTGCGCGAGTACCGCACGGAGCTCTTCGGTCGGGGAGAAGTCGACGTACTCGGTGTCGGTGAGCGCCACCGGGACGTGGCCGGGCCCCCAGTAGAAGGCCTGCCCCTCCTCGTACACGGTGTCCCCGTCCTGCGAACGCATCAGCAGTCGGCCCTTGAGGAGATAGCCCCAGTGCGGGCACGGGCACGCGTCGCCCGGCAACCCCTTGACCGCCGCCGTCATGTCCGTGCCCTCGGGCAGGCGGAAGAACCCGACCGTGAAGTCTCCGCCGATCTCCTTCACCCGTACTTCCAGCCCACCGCCCTGGAGGGCGACGGGGGTCTCGTCCCGCGTCGTTGCGGCCATGGTCGCTCCGTCCTCTCGTCCCCGGGTTCCGTTACTTCACTTTCCGCCCGTCCGGCGCATCCCGCGCGCGCCCGGGACCGACGTTCCGTAGGAAAAGACCAGGTGGCCCGGTATGTCCTGGACGATCCGCCCGGGGGGCATTGATGCCAGGCCGTGGGAGAATGAAGTACGTGCGTTTCCTCGGCTGCCCTGCCAGGGCAAGCGGGCCCCTCCGACTCGACTGGGATGTTCAGCACGTGCGTTTCCTCAATGACCAGAAGCCGCCGTACGACCTGACGTACGACGACGTATTCATGGTGCCGAGCCGCTCCGCGGTCGGTTCCCGGCAGGGCGTCGACCTGTCGGCGCCCGACGGCACCGGCACCACCATTCCACTCGTCGTGGCGAACATGACCGCCATCGCGGGCCGCCGGATGGCCGAAACGGTCGCCCGCCGCGGCGGCATCGTGGTCATTCCGCAGGACATTCCGATCGACGTCGTCACCGACGTCATCTCCTGGGTGAAGACCCGCCACCTCGTGCTCGACACCCCGATCACGCTGGCACCCACCCAGACCGTCGCCGACGCGCTGTCCCTGCTCCCCAAGCGGGCCCACGGCGCCGGTGTCGTCGTCGACGCGGACGGCCGGCCGGTCGGAGTCGTCACCGAGCACGACCTGACCGGTGTGGACCGCTTCACCCAGCTCTCCGAGGTCATGTCGCGGGAGCTCCTGCTCATCGATGCCGACATCGACCCCCGCGAGGCCTTCAACAAGCTCGACGCCGGCCACCGCAAGCTGGCCCCGGCCGTCGACAAGGACGGCAGGCTCGTCGGCCTCCTGACCCGCAAGGGCGCGCTGCGCGCGACCCTGTACACCCCGGCCACGGACGCCAACGGCAAGCTGCGCATCGCGGCGGCCGTCGGCATCAACGGCGACTTCGCGGCCAAGGCCAAGCAGCTGCTCGACGCGGGCGTGGACACGCTCGTCATCGACACGGCCCACGGCCACCAGGAGTCGATGATCAACGCGATCAAGGCCGTGCGCGCGCTGGACCCGCAGGTCCCGATCGTGGCCGGCAACATCGTGGCCGCCGAGGGTGTCAAGGACCTCATCGACGCCGGCGCCGACATCATCAAGGTCGGTGTGGGCCCCGGCGCCATGTGCACCACCCGCATGATGACCGGCGTGGGCCGCCCGCAGTTCTCCGCGGTGCTGGAGTGCGCGGCGGAGGCGAAGAAGTACGGCAAGCACGTGTGGGCCGACGGCGGCGTCCGTCACCCGCGCGACGTGGCGATGGCACTGGCCGCCGGCGCGTCGAACGTGATGATCGGCTCGTGGTTCGCCGGGACGTACGAGTCCCCGGGCGACCTCCAGCAGGCTGCCGACGGCCGGTTCTACAAGGAGTCGTTCGGCATGGCCTCGGCCCGTGCCGTGCAGAACCGCACCTCCGAGGAGTCGGCGTACGACCGGGCGCGCAAGGGGCTCTTCGAGGAGGGCATCTCCACCTCGCGGATGTTCCTGGACCCGGCCCGTCCGGGCGTCGAGGACCTGATCGACTCGATCATCGCGGGCGTGCGGTCGTCCTGCACGTACGCGGGCGCGGGCTCCCTGGCGGAGTTCGAGGAGAAGGCCGTCGTGGGCGTCCAGTCGGCGGCGGGCTACGCCGAGGGCAAGCCGCTGCACGCCAGCTGGAGCTAAGCGCCACCCGTGGCCCCGGCCCTCCCGCGAGGGACGGCCGGGGCCACGGGCGTTCCCGCCACGGGTGCGGCGCTCCACTCGCTCCGCCGCCGGCAGCCGGTCCCGGAGACCGTTCGGCGTGCCGTACGACCGGTCGGCGCAGGTGGGGCGCGGGGCGCGGGGTACCGCGCCGTCGCCGTCAGTACCGGCGGCGGTGCTGTCCGGGCAGTGATGAACTGTGGACGCCGGCACGGTACTTGGGGATCCGCAGGGTGACCTTCATGCCCGCGCCGATGCCCGTCTCGATCACCGGGCCGTACGCGTCCCCGTACACCTGGCGGATCCGCTCGTCCACATTGGTCAGCCCGATGCCCGACGAGGAACCGCCCTGCTCCCCGGCCAGGACACGACGAAGGAGGGCCGGATCCATGCCGATCCCGTTGTCCTCGATCGTGATCACGGCTTCGGCTCCCGCGTCCCGGGCCGCGATCGTGATCAAGCACTCCTCGGTGGAATCCTCCAGCCCGTGCTTGACGGCGTTCTCGACCAGCGGCTGGAGGCACAGGAACGGCAGCGCCACCGGCAGCACCTCGGGCGCCACCTGGAGGGTGACCTTCAGCCGGTCCCCGAACCGGGCCCCGGCCAGCGCCAGGTACTGCTCGATGGACCGCAACTCCTCGGCGAGCGTGGTGAACTCGCCGTGCCGCCGGAAGGAGTACCGGGTGAAGTCGGCGAACTCCAGCAGCAGGTCCCGGGCCCGCTCCGGATCGGTACGCACGAACGAGGCGATCGCGGCGAGGGAGTTGAAGATGAAGTGCGGGGAGATCTGCGCCCGCAGCGCCTTGATCTCCGCCTCCATCAGCCGGGTCCGCGAACGGTCCAGCTCCGAGAGCTCCAGCTGTACGGAGACCCAGCGGGCGACCTCCGTCGCGGCCCGCACCAGCACCGCCGACTCCCGCGAACCGTAGGCCACCAGGGCGCCGAGCACCCCGTCCTCGCCGGTGAGCGGGGCGACCACCGCCCACTTCAGCGGGCAGTCGGGCCGCTGGCACGCGGTCCGCACGCTCTGGCTGCGGCCCGAGTCCAGCATGACGGCGACCCGGGCCATCGCACGCCGCTGGTGGTGGTCGGCGCCCGGGCCGTCCCAGGCCAGCACCGATTCCCGGTCGGTCAGGCACAGCGCCTCCGTGCCCAGCAACGAGCGCAGCCGCTTGGCGGCCTTGCGGGCCGCGTCCTCGGTGAGCCCGGCGCGCAGCGGCGGAGCGGCCAGCGAGGCGGTGTGCAGGGTGTGGAAGGTGGCCCGTTCCACCGGGGTCCCGAGATCCGGACCGGTCGCCCGTTCGCCGCGGCGGGCGTGCCACCGGCCGCCCGCCCAGCCCAGGGCCGGCAGCAGGACCGCGCCCGTCACCGCCAGGGCGGTGAGCACCGCTCCCGTCACGGAGCACCGCCCCGCCGGGTCTCGGCCCCGGACCCCGTGCAGGCCCCGGAACCCGCCCCAGCCGCACCGGGTCCCGTACCGGAACCCCCACCCGCCCCGGTCACGCTCTCCGGCAGGTGCAGCCGGGCCAGGGTCGCCGCCGTCCCCGCCGGAATCCGCGACCGGGTGACCAGCGACACGAGCACCATCGTCAGGAACCCCAGCGGCACCGACCACACCGCCGGCCACGCCAGCAACGTGTGCGGCCAGCCGGCCGGCGCCAGCCCGGTCCGGGTCGTCAGTACCGCGCCCAGCGCCGCCCCGCCCCCGACGACCAGCCCGGCCACCGCACCCGGCGGGGTCAGCCCGCGCCACCAGATGCCAAGCACCAGCAGGGGGCAGAACGACGAGGCCGACACCGCGAAGGCCAGCCCCACCGCGTCCGCCACCGGCACGTCGGTCAGGGCGGTGCTCCCAGCCAGGGGCACGAGCACCGCCACCAGCACCGCGATCCGGAACGTCCGCACTCCGCGCACCGGCAGCACGTCCTGGTGCAGCACCCCGGCCACCGCCATCGTCAGCCCCGAGGCCGTCGACAGGAATGCCGCGAACGCGCCCCCGGCCAGCAGTGCCCCCAACAGCTCGCCGAGCACCCCGCCCACCATCCGCTCCGGCAGCACCAGCACCGCCGCGTCGGCGTCCCCGGTCAGGGCGAGTTCGGGAGCGTAGGTCCGGCCGAGCACCCCGTACAGCGGCGGCAGCAGGTAGAAGAGGCCGAGCAGCCCGAGCACCACCAGGGTGGTGCGCCGCGCGTCCCGGCCGTTGGGGCTCGTGTAGAAGCGCACGGCGACGTGGGGCAGGCCCATGGTGCCGAGGAAGGTGGCCAGGACCAGCCCGTACGTCGCGTACAGCCCGAGGGCCGGGTGGCCCCCGTCCCCGGGCCCGGACCAGTGGGAGGCGTCCGGACCGGACGGCGACCGGGTCTGCGGAACCCGGGTGCCCGCGGTGAACTCCAGCCGCGCGCGGGCCCGTACGGAATGCTCCCCGGACTCCAGCGTCAACGGGGTCGCCGTGTACGTCTGCCCGTCCACCTGCCCGGTGACCGTGACGGTCAGCGGCGCGTCCAGGGACAGCCGCACGTCCTCGGCGAGCGTGACGGCGGTCTGCTCGCGGAACACCGCCGGGGCGTCGAAGGAGGCGCGCGGCGCGCCGTCCCCGGCCCACGCGGCGAGCAGGAAGAAGGCGGGCACCAGCAGCGCGGTGAGCTTGAGCCAGTACTGGAAGGCCTGCACGAAGGTGATGCTGCGCATCCCGCCGGCCGCGACGGTCGCGGTCACCACGAACGCGACGACGAACCCGCCCACCCAGTGCGGGGCGCCGGTCAGGATCTCAAGGGTTAGCCCGGCGCCCTGCAACTGCGGCAGCAGGTACAGCCAGCCGACCCCGACCACGAACAGCACGGCGGCCCGACGCACCGCCTGCGACTCCAAGCGGGCCTCGGCGAAGTCGGGCAGCGTGTACGCGCCCGAGCGCCGCAGCGGAGCCGCCACGAGCGCCAGCAGCACCAGGTAACCGGCGGTGTAGCCGAGCGGGTACCAGAGCATCTCGGGCCCCTGGAGCAGCACCAGTCCCGCCACGCCGAGGAAGGAGGCGGCGGAAAGGTACTCCCCGCTGATCGCCGCCGCGTTGAGCCGGGGCCCGACGGTGCGCGAGGCGACGTAGAAGTCCGAGGTGGTCCGCGATATCCGCAGTCCCAGCGCGCCGACCAGCACCGTGGCCGCGACGACGACGGTGACCGCGGTCAGCGCGTACGTCTGGTTCACCGGTCGTTCCTTCGGCACGGGGGAGGGGCACCGGAGTCTACGCACGGCCACCGACCGGGCAACAGGCGCGATCCGGGCCGATCGCGGCGACTCCCACCCGCCCGGCCGGAAAGCGGTGTCAGAGTGCGGGGTCGCGGTGTTCCGTGCAGTCCCGCAGGGCGATCTCCAGTTCCACGTACGAGTCCTCGGCACGTCGGAAGGCCAGCGTCAGCGCCGCCTCCGCGCGGGGCGGCAACTGCTCTCGCACGCCCTCGTTGGCCTCGTAGAGCACGTCGGCCCAGCGGGCCGCCGCGCTGCGCAGCCGGGCGATCAGCACCTCCGCCTCGGCGCGGCCGGCGGGCCGGGTCCGGGGCAGCACGGCCAGCGCGTCGAGCAGCGCCTGGATCTCGGCCATCCGCCCCCCGATCGTTGTGCCGCCCGCTCCTGCGCACCGGCGGCTCCACGATAGGCGCGGCGCGGGGCCGCGGCGGGCGTGGCAGCAGGCCCTGCGGCCGACGGCACCGGCGGGGCGCCGTACGTCCCCTGCGGTGCGACGAACGGCTCTCCCGCACGTCGGACGGGCTCGCCGCACGTCGGACGGTCGCCGCGCTAGCCGGTCGCCCGGCGTATCAGCAGGTCCCGCAGCTGGCGGGCGTGCCGACGGCTGACCTGAAGCTCGGCCGATCCGATGCGGACACTGGTGGTGCCGGCGTCCAGCCGGAGTTCGTCGATCCGGCTCAGCGCCACCAGGTGGCGGCGGTGGATGCGGACGAATCCGCGCGCCGCCCAGCGCTCCTCGAGCGTCGAGAGCGGGATGCGGACCAGGTGGCTGCCTCCGTCGGTGTGCAACCGGGCGTAGTCGCCCTGCGCCTCGACGTACGCGATGTCGGCGATCGCCACGAACCGGGTGACCCCGCCCAGTTCGACGGCGATCTGGTCCGGGGCGCGGTCGGCGACGGTGACCCCGGGGGCGGGGTGGCGCTGGACCGGGACGCTCGGACCGGCGGGTTCCGCCGGTTCCGACGGCTGTGCAGCGGTCCGACCGAGCTGGTCGCAGGCCCGCCGTACTGCTTCCGCGAGCCGCTCCGGACGGACCGGCTTGAGGACGTAGTCCACGGCCTTGAGGTCGAAGGCCTGTACGGCGAACCCCTCGTGGGCGGTGACGAACACGATCAGCGGCGGTCGCGCGAACCCGGCCAGCAGCCGGGCGATGTCGAGGCCGGTCAGCCCCGCCATGTGGATGTCGAGGAAGACCACGTCGATGCCGTCGGGCCCGTCCGGGCCGGTCTCCAGGGCCCGGGTGATCCGCCGCAGGGCCTCGGTGGCGTCCGATGCTCCTTCGGCGCTGCGGATGCGGGGGTCGGAGCGCAGCAGGTAGAGGAGTTCTTCGAGGAGCGGCTTCTCGTCGTCGACGGCCAGTACGCGCAGCATGCGGTGGAGTCTAGGGACGAGCGCGCCGCGGCGGAACGGTGCGCGGCCCGCCTGCCCGGGGGGAGGTGGGGCAGGGGGCCGCGCGGTTCGAGGGTGGGGGGGAGGTGGGGGGAGGGGATGCGGGATTACGAGGTGGTGATCAGCTTGCCCTCGGGGGAGACCGCGTACCAGGTGCCGCCGACACCCTGCCCGTTGACGTCGCCGGGCTTCTTGTCACCCGTGAAGGTGTAGACGGGCCAGCAGTCGACCGACTGCTGCTTCTTGCCGTCGGGGCGGTCCAGGACCGAGAAGCCCTTCTCCACGATGCCCTTGGCGTTCGCCTTGTCCACCGGCGGCACCACCGGCCACTTGGCCACGCAGTCACCGGTGCAGTTGGAGGCCATCGGCCAGGCGGTGTCCTTCTTGAACCGGTAGACGGTCATACCGTTCCCGTCGACGATGTGGTCGCCGAGCTTGGGGTCCTTGGCCACGGTCAGTGCGCCCGTGGCCTGACCCGCGCCGGCGGGAGCGGGAGCGGCAGCGGCCTTCGCGGCCTTCTTGCCGTCGGGGGCGAACGCGAACCAGGTGCCGCCGACGCCCTGACCGTTGGTCTCGCCCGCCTTGGTGTCCTTGCTGTAGCGGTACACCGGCCAGCCGGCCACCGTCAGCTGCTTGCTGCCGTCGGTGCGGACCACTTCGCCCAGCAGCGCCGCGTCCATGCCCGCGGCGGCGGTGGCATCGCCGGCCGGGACCGCGGGCCAGGTCTTCGCGCAGTCCCCGTCGCAGTTCGACTTGGGCGGCTTGGCAGTGTCCTTGTCGAAGCGGTACAGCGTGAAGCCGGCGCTGTCGGCGAGGACGGAGCCGATCTGTTCGCTCTGGGCGACCGCCAGTTGCCCGGCGCCCTTGGCGGCCGAACCCGCGCCCGCGTCCGCTCCCGAGCCTACGGCCGAGCCTGATCCCGAGCCGTAATCGGACCCGTAGTCGCCTGATCCGGCTCCGGAAGCGGAAGCGGGAGCCTGGGCCGCGGCCCCGGCCGGCGCCGCCGCGCCGGCCTTGGTGTCGTCCCCGCCGCAGGCCGTCGCGGTCAAGGCAACGACGACCGCCACGGCGGCCAGGGTGGTTCCGCGCTTGATGCCCATCTTGATCTCTCCCACGTGTGGTGTCTCCGTGTCCGCCGCCCGTCTCCGGTGCGTCGGCAACTGTGTGAAGGACACGCCCTGTTGGGGACGATCTGTTCAAGGCGATTCGTGTGGGCTGTTTCACTCACCCGGCGTTGAACCCGGCCCGCCGCAGGGCCGTGACCACAGCGAGGCCGAGCATCTGGTGCCCGGCGTCATTGGGGTGCAGTCCGTCCGCCAACAGCTCGGGACCCAACAGGTCCCGGCCCGGCAGCACGGCCAGCCGGTCGTCGCCGGCGCCGATCCGGTCCCGGGCGGCCCGCTCCATCGCATCGCGCAGGGCGCCCAGGGTCGCGCCGAGCCGGTTGGGGGTGCGCTCGGCGTCCGGTCGCAGCAACGGGGAGACCAGCAGGAGCGGGGTGCGCGGGTGGCCCTGGCGCACCAGGTCGAGGAAGGCGCGCGTGGTCTCGTACAGCAGCGGTACCGAAAAGGGCACGCGCGACCAGCAGTTGGTGCCGAAGGCGAGGGTGAGGACATCGGCGGGAAGGCCGGCGAGCTGCTCGGCGGTGGCGAGCTCCCCGCGCGCGGCTCCCGCGTAGCCGAGATTGATCGTGTCCCAACCCAGCATCCGGCCGGCGACCGAGGGCCAGCCGTGGGCGGGACGGGTGGACCACCAGCCCTCCGTGATCGAGTCGCCGTGCACCACCCAGCGCGGGGCGGGCGGCGCCGGGGCCACGCCGCCGCCGATCCCGCGCAGCCCGAGGACCAGCGGGGACTGCCCCTCGGGCGGGTGGAGGACGAACGGTCCGGGTCCTCCGGGGAGCTCGATGCGTACGACGGCCTCGGCGGCCGGTTCGGTCCAGACCTCGCGGACCACACCGTGGCGGTCCCACAGCGCGAAGCCGTGCGCGAGATCGCGCAGCGCGTCGGTGGGGCCGGGCACGGTCGCCCGGTAGTGGACCTCCACGGCGTGCGCCCGCTGCACGGTGAATTCCAGCCGCACCCCTATCGGCAGGGTGGCCCGCTCACCGGTGTCCCAGGGCAGCCGCATGCTGTCCGCCGGGTCGGCCCGTACCGGGCGCCCCTGGTCCAGCCAGGCCACTCCGCGCAGGAACGGGCCCGGGTCCAGCCAGTGCGCGGCGGTGCTCTCGGCGTCCACTGCTCGTCTCCGATCCTCGGGTGCGCGGCGATCCGCGGGCCCACATCACCCGGCGCCCTCCCGTTCACCCGTACCCGCGCGGGCCCGGCTCCACCCGGTTCCATCCGGGGCGGCACTGTGCGACAGATCTGACGAGGCGTCAAGAAAAGGGACGCGGGAGGGGTGGGGGCGGTCTGTCGACGGAGCTGCCCACGGGCTGCGGAGGGGGCGGGGGCGGGGGCGCGAACGAGGGCGCGGAGGGGGCTGCGCATCGATCGATCATCCGCGCGCAACAAAGGACCATCCAGGACAGATCCGCGCAACGATCGTACGGCAATGTGCAAGGATGGTGCATTACGGGCGGTATCACTCAGCTCGTAGGCTCACTCGCTGTACGTGGAGTGGCGCGGACCGCCTGCTCGGCGGTCCCCCCATGCCCAGGCTCATGTCTGTGTCCTGCTCCGGACCGCTGCGGTCGATGCCTCAGTCCCCATCCGCAGTGTCAAAGGAGTCCCCTCGTGCTCGACCACGGCCAGGCGCCACCGCTCGCCAGCGAGACCCGCAAGCCCGCGCATCCGTTGCTGCGCCGCAAGCCGGTCGAGCAGCTCGTCGCCGAGGGCGGTCAGGGCGAGGGCGGCATCCTGCGCCGCTCGCTCACCATGTGGCAGCTGACCATGATCAGCATCGGCGCCACCCTGGGCACCGGCATCTTCGTCGTCCTCGGCGAGGCGGCTCCCAAGGCCGGCCCGGCCGTGACGATCTCCTTCATCATCGCGGGCCTGACCGCGCTGTTCTCGGCGCTCTCCTACGCGGAGCTGGCCGGGTCGGTGCCGGTCTCCGGCTCCTCGTACTCGTACTCGTACGCCACCATGGGTGAATTCATCGCCTGGATCTGCGGCTGGTGCCTGGTCCTGGAGTACGCCGTGTCGGTCGCGGCCGTCGCCGTCGGCTGGGGCGAGTACCTCAACGAGCTGCTCGACGGGACCATAGGCATCACCATCCCCGAGAAGCTCTCCGCCGCCCCGCTGGGCGACGGCGGCTGGATCAACCTGCCCTCGCTGGTCGTCGTCCTGCTCTCCATGGTCTTCCTGATGCGCGGCGCCAAGGAGAGCGCCCGGATCAACTCGATCATGGTCGGGGTGAAGATCGTCACCCTGCTGCTGTTCATCGGCATCGGCGTCATGGGCATCAAGTCCGGCAACTACACCCCGCTCGCCCCGCTCGGCGTCACCGGCATCAGCGCCGCCGCCTCCACCCTGTTCTTCTCGTACATCGGCTTCGACGCCGCCTCCACCGCCGGTGAGGAAGCCAAGAACCCGAAGAAGGACCTGCCGCGCGCGATCATGCTCTCGCTGGGCATCGTCACCGTCCTGTACTGCCTCGTTGCCTTCGTCGCCGTCGGCGCACTGCCCTGGAAGGACTTCGAGGGCACCGAGGCCGCGCTCGCCCAGATCATGACCAACGTGACCGGTGACAGCTTCTGGGGCGTCGTCCTCGCCGCCGGCGCCGTCGTCGCGATCTTCTCCGTCGTCTTCGCCGTCCTCTACGGCCAGACCCGCATCCTCTTCGCGATGTCCCGCGACGGCCTCGTTCCCAAGGTCTTCGCCAAGGTCGACGAGAAGACCGGCGCCCCCCGCGCCAACGTGGTGATCGTCTCCGTCTTCTGCGGCGCCCTCGCGGCCTTCATCCCCCTGGGTGAGCTCGCCAACGCGACCAGCATCGGCACCCTCTTCGCCTTCGCCCTGGTCAACGTCGCCGTCGTGATCCTGCGCCGCACCAAGCCCGACATGCCGCGCACCTTCAAGGTGGCGCTCTTCCCGATCACGCCGATCCTCGGCTTCATCGCCTGCGCCTACATGATGTACAGCCTCCCGGGCGCCACGTGGGTCGCTTTCGGTGTGTGGATGGCCATCGGCCTCGTGGTCTACTTCCTGTACGGCATCCGCCGCTCCGAATTGGCCACAGCAGAAAAGTGATCCACCCGCAGTGCGACTGAACGATCTCGACGAACGCATCGTGCACGCCCTCGCCGAGGATGCCCGCCGTTCCTACGCGGACATCGGCTCCGAGGTCGGGCTCTCGGCCCCGGCCGTGAAACGGCGCGTGGACCGGCTGCGGGCCGAGGGAGCCATCACCGGCTTCACCGTCCGGGTCGACCCCGCCGCGATGGGCTGGGAGACCGAGGGCTTCATCGAGATCTACTGCCGCCACAACACCTCGCCGGACGACATCCGGCGGGGGTTGGAGCGGTACCCGGAGGTGGTGTCCGCCTCGACCGTCACCGGCGACGCGGACGCCCTCGTCCAGGTCTTCGCCTCCGACATGCGCCACTTCGAGCGCGTACTGGAACGCATCGCGGGGGAGCCGTTCGTGGAACGCACCAAGTCGGTCCTGGTGCTCTCCCCCCTCCTCCGCCGCTTCACCTCGGGAGCCCCGGCCTAACCCGCCCCCGGACACCCCTGCGCCCCGACATCACCGATGCCGGGGCGCAGCCGCGTCCGGGGCCGTACGGGCCGGCCCGGCGGCGTCGCCCCGCGGGACGGGCACGGCGGAACCGCCGAGGGGGCCGGCGGGGCGGGCCGGCATGGAGCCCGCCCGGGCGGAGCCGCACGGTGCCCGACACGCGGCGGGTCCTGTACGGAGGTCCCGCATGGCAAGTGAATGGCGGACCTTACGCGTGCCCCGCACGCCAGGCCGCACGCCAGGCCGCACGCCCGGGCCCGCAGGCCCGGCGTTCAGGGCGGGCCTGCATCCGAGTTCCGTGCCGCAGGACGGGACGGAACGGTAGCCCGGCACGGGGCCGGTGGGGCCACAGCGCTGGGCCGCGTCGCAGGCCATAGCGCAGGCTTTTCCGCAGGACCGGCGTACCCCAGGCGGCGCCCCCGGGACCCGCGGGCCGATTTCAGCGGTGTCCGGCGCTCATGCGGGCCGCATCGGTGCGGCTGGCCGGGCCCTGCAGGGAACGGCGCTCCTCCTCGGTCAGCCCGCCCCACACCCCGAAGGGCTCGCGGGTCCGCAGGGCGTGCTCCAGGCACGCGGCGCGCACCGGGCAGACCGCGCAGACCCGCTTCGCGGCCGCATCCCGGTCCTCCCGGTCCTCGCCCCGCTCGCCGGTCGGATGGTAGAAGCGGCCGGGCCCCAGGTTCCGGCAGGCCGCGCGCATCTGCCACTGCCAGTGATGGTGCGCGGAGCCGGGCAGCCTCGAGACGTCGGTCATGGCAGTTCCTTTCCGTGGGTTGTCCACGCGTCTGACCACTCCCCGCCCCGCCAAACCCCCTGCCGCGCCGCAACCGCCCCGCTCCGCGACTCCGGCCACCGGCCCGAGCCCCGAACAACCCCAAACCGGACGCTCCCCGGATGCGGGCCGCTGCCACGAGATGGCGTTGAGTAGCATTTGCCGAATGCTGAACCACCTCGTTCCCAACCCGAGGCGCGAGGTTGCTCCGCCCACCGAATCCGCCCCGGTCCGCCGACGGCTGGAAGCCTTGGACGGGCTGCGCCTCATAGCCGCGCTCATGGTGGTCTTCCACCACTACGTGGGGTTCGGCGGCAGTCCCGAAGCATCCAAGAACGCCTGGGCCAAGCCGGTCGACGTGGTCTTCCCCACCGCCTCCTGGCTTGCCTCGTACACCTGGACCGGCGTCGAGTTCTTCTTCATCATCAGCGGCTTCGTGATCTGCATGAGTAGTTGGGGGCGGAGCCTGGGCGACTTCTTCACGTCCCGGGTGGTTCGGCTCTACCCCGCGTACTGGTTCGCCGTACTGGCCACCACCGCAGTGGTCACGCTCTGGCCGGTGGTCCTGCACCCGCTGGGCATGAAGGACGTACTGCTCAACCTCACCATGCTGCAGGAGCCGTTCCGGGTCAGCTCGGTGGACGCCGTGTACTGGACGCTCTGGGTCGAGATCCGTTTCTACCTGCTGTTCGCCCTGGTGGTCTGGAAGGGCGTGACCTACCGCCGGGTGGTCCTGTTCTGCGCGCTGTGGACCGTAGCCTCGGTGCTGGTCACGGCCGGGCGGGCGCCGTTCCTCGACTACCTGGTGATGCCCGAGTACTCGCCGTACTTCATCGGCGGTGTGGCGATGTTCCTGATGCACCGCTTCCGGCCGACCGTGCTGCTGTGGGGCATCGTGGCCATCTCGTGGTTGTTCTCGGTCCGCCAGGTCACCCTGTACAGCGACGGCCTCGCCGTCAGCCTCGGGCGCACGATGGACGCCAAGCCGGCCATCGCCCTGATGACCCTCGGCTACCTGGTGATGCTCGCCCTCGCCCTCGGCTGGCTGAACTGGGTGCGGGGCAAGTGGCTCACCGTGGCCGGCGCGACCACGTACCCCCTGTACCTGCTCCACGAGCACATCGGCTGGACCGGCATCCGCCTGCTCCGCCACCACCTCTCCCCGTGGGCGCTGGTAGCCGCCATGACCCTCGGCATGCTCCTCGCCGCCTGGCTGGTCCACCGCCTCGTGGAGCGCCCCCTCTCCACCCTCCTCAAGCGCGGCCTCACCCACGCCCTGGCCTCGGCCCGCCACCAGGCCACCTCATCGATAGGCCGATAGTGTCCTGCGCCAGTAGTTGATCGTTTGTTGTTATGTGAGTTCTGCCGCTGGTGCGTCTGTTCCTCGTGGGGGGGTGTGCGCGAGGAAGAGATCCCTCGCAACGTCGCCCGCAACGTCCGCACCGGCACTCCACGCCCTCGACGCTTCGAACCCTCACCGCAGACGAAGCCCGCCAGTTCCTCACCGCCGTGCGCGGTCACCGGCTGCACGCCTTGTTCGAACTCGCCCTCCACACCGGGCTCCGTAAGGGCGAACTCCTCGGACTGCGCTGGGAAGACCTCGATGTCTGACCTGTATTTATGCAGGTCAGTGGCGGTTCAAGGGTCCGTGGTCATGTGCCTGGATCCGTGGTTGTTGCCGTCGCTACTGCCGTCAGGTGCCGGGGCTCTCGGGCGAAGCGGGGATTCGGTCGCCGCGTGATTCGGCGACTCGGAGTGCGTCGGTGAGGGCTTCGGTCAGCCGGCAGGCGAGCCACCGGTATTCGACGGCCGAGAGCATGGTGGCTCCGGGGGCCACGACTCCGCGGGCGTACTCCAGGAGTTCCTCGCCCATGTCGAGCTGTACCTCTTCGATGCTGTCGGCGAGTGAGGAGAGGTAGCCCCTGCCGTCGGTGCTGAGGTAGCAGGGGTTTCCGTCCTGAGTGGTCCATGGCAGTAAGCGGGGACCGGTCACGCCTGCCGCTGCGTCGTGCAGATCTCTGCGGCGCATACGGTCCGCGTCGGTCCTGGATGTGCTCACCGTGAACCCCCACCTGGGTCGCCGAATCGAATACGGCGACCGTAGGGGCCGACTGTCTGTCACTCCATCGCCGAGGCATGCCAGTTGGCGACGCATCGTGTCGGAAGTATCGCGTTGCGTGGTAGCTATCCGGCGACGCCCAGGTAGTCGGCCATCTCTCGCATCTCCGTCGTGAGGGTGCGCTTGCGCTTGCCCAGGATCTCCTGCATGGTCTCGGCAGCCATGTTCTGGTGCCGCATCCACTCCGGGGCCGCCTCCCGGGCGCGGGTCAGTTCATCCATGGCGGCCGACAGGTCGCCTGTGCGTGTGTGGGCACGGGCCACGTCGAGGGTGAAGCGGTTCCCGTCGTTCGTGCTGGGCCTGCCCAGGCGCTTCCACGCCTTGGGTGACAACTCCTCCTGTTCGCCGGCCTTGCGCACCACGGCGCGCGCGTCGCCTACGACCATGGAGTCTTCAAGGGCCTTCATGGCCGCTGTGACAGGCCCGAAGACGGACCAGTGCCGCGAGACGTTGCGGTGCGACGTACCGACGGCGGCTGCCGCCACGCGGGCGGCCTTCCGGTATTCTTTGGCCGCGTCCGGGCGGTTGTTGCGGGCGGCTGCGGCTGCGGCCTCCATTGCCAATCCGCCCCACACCGCGTAGTGGTCCGGTTCGGCTCCGGTGATCTTCGGTTCCACGGCGTCCATGCTCTGGGTTGCGATCCGCTCCGCCTCGTCCAGCCGGCCCTGCCGCACCAGGAGCCAGCACATACCGCCGACTCCCGAGCCTGCCGCGAGCATGTCCCCGGCCCGGCGGGCATCCGCGATCGCGCCGGCCAGGGCGGTGTAGGCGATGTCGTACTGCCGGACCTGGGTGAGGTAAGTGCCGGCCAGACGCAGTGCCTCTGCGCGGGCCAGTAGGGCCTGCTGGTGCTCGTCGCCGCTGTCGTAGTAGGCAACGGCCCTTGCCGCGTCGCGCAGCAGGTCCGGCAGTTGAGCGGCGACGCTCTTGTAGCTGTCGGAGAAGTACAGGACCCGTGCGTCTCCCACAGTCCGGCTGAAGGCACGCAGGTTGGGTTCTTCGCCCAGCACCTCGGCGTCTTGGTCTACGAGCCCGACAGCTGGGGTGAGCACGGCGCGAAGCTGGATCAGGTTGACCCGGTTCGGCTCCTCCGTGCGGCCCACGGGTTCGGGGGCGTCGGACGCCATCAATGCGGCGGTGGTCACGCTCAGAGCGCGGGCCAGGACGTGAAGGGTTTCCATGCGGACCGTTCCGCCCTGCTCGACCTTGCGTACCGTGCCAGGCGAGACGCCTGCGACGTGAGCCAGTCCTTCCTGGCTCATCCCGGACCGACGCCGGTACTTACGGACGTTGTCAGCCAGTTCCGTAGTCATCAGCTCACCACCTCCAGCGCCACGGTACGCCGGAAGGGCGTATCAACCGGGGGCTTATCCGGCAGATACCCGCCTGGAGCGGTAACTCACCGCTGTGTACGGGGTTGGGCGCCTGTGGTCGGCCGGAATCGCGCGCCTCCGGTGACCGGGCGACGAGGGACCCCTCCCGCGACCTTCGACCACTCACCACGACGAACCCGCACCCGTACTCGGCCCCCTGCCCCTCGGAGGGAGGGCCGGGGCCTGGGACAGAGCCCCAGAACAGTCTGCCGCTGCGGGTTGTTGCGCGCCCGGACCGGCGGGGCCGTCGGCAAGCGGGGCGGAGACAGGAGCGGGCGGCGGCCCCGCAGGGCCGGAGCGCGCGCGGCCCGCGTCAGCGGGTCGCCTTGATCAAGTAAAGAAACTCTGAACAGCTCACCCATCGGTCGAGCTGTCCGGTCCCGGTAGATGCTTGACACTTCGATCCCAGCTGATGGTTGACGGTGGCCGTGATCGGCTTTGCTGTGCGCGTTGTTTCGGCGCGTGTGGGGAGGCCGGGATTGGCTCTGGTGGAGTTGTCGGTTGTCGAGCAGAGATACCGGGCTGTACTTGCGGTCCTGGCGGGTGCGACGGTGACGGAGGTCGCCGCTCATCTGGACGTTTCGCGGCAGACGGTCAGCGAGTGGAAGTCGCGCTATGAGGCTTCGGGCCTGGCGGGACTGGCGGACCGTTCGCGTAGGCCGGCCTCGTGTCCTCATCGAAGATCGCCGCCAGCAACCGCGGCCTCCCCGTCCCGTCCTCGCAGGGCGGCCTGGCGGCGTACCTGACGTACTGGCTGGAGAACGTCGCCGTCCACCACCTCCGCGAGACCACCCACACCCGATACACCGCCTGCGTCGACCGCTACCTCATCCCCGGTCTCGGCAAGAAGAAGCTCGCCAAGCTCACTGCCAAGGACGTCCGCACCTGGCTCAACGAACTCCGTACCAGCTGCCAGTGCTGCGCACGCGGCATCGACCTCGACCGCGATCAGCCCCGATGCTGCACCACCGGAGCGTGCTGCTCCAAGCATCTCTCCCCGCTGACGCTCGCGTACATCCATTCCGTCCTCAAGTCCGCCCTGGAGCACGCCGTCCGAGAAGAGGAGATCCCCCGTAACGTGGCCCGAAACGTCCGCACTGGTACACCCCGCCCCCGCCGCTTCGAACCACTCACCGCCGACGAAGCCCACCGGTTTCTCGCCGCCGTCAAGGGCACCCGTCTGCACGCACTGTACGAACTCGCCCTCCACACTGGCCTAAGCAAGGGTGAGCTCCTCGGCCTCCCTGGGAAGACCTCGACCTCAACGCGGGCACCGCATGCATCCGCCGGACGCTGCAGCGCACGAACGCAGGCGGCCTCACCACGCTGCCCGCCAAGACCCGGACCTCCGAGCGTCGCATCGCACTCCCCGCCCGCTGCCTCCAGTCGCTCAAACACCACCGCGAACAGCAGCAGCAGGAACGGAACACTGCGGGCGCCGAGTGGCAGCAGAGCGCGTACTTGTTCGCCACCCCTCAGGGCAGACCGATCGACCCGGCCAACCTCACCCGGACCTTCACCACGCTCCTCCGCAAGGCAGGCCTCCGCCATCCGCTTCCACGACTTCGACACTCGACCGCGACCCTCCTGCTGGAACAGGGAGTCGAACTCGTCGTCATCAAGGAACTTCTCGGCCACGCCCACATCGGCGTCACCGCCACCGTTTATGCCCACGTAAGGCTCCGCCTCCAGCGAGACGCCATCGACCTCCTCGGCCACGCCCTCCGCGACTCCGCCGGCCAACCCGAAGACCGCGACGACCCACCGCTCTGCGCAGTCCCCGTCCCCTGACGTTGCCGTCAACTACTGCCGTCAGACACCTCTGAGGCCCCATCAGTCACAACTGATGGGGCCTCAGATTTGTGCTTAGAAATTCATGCGGCTCGGATGAAGATCCCATTTTCGATAGGACCAGGCCGCCGGATTGCTCAGCAGGGGAATCTATCCGTCTCCAGCAACCTGGCAGTGAATCCTTTCCATCGCGATCAGCAAATCACGAAATGGAGGAACTATTGACGCTCGACCAATAACTGCGAGCTGCCTCGACAATCGGATCATACTCGGCAGATGTCACGACGGCGACCAGCGTAGGGCCCGTCAAAGATCCATCCTCGTCACCTCGCGCCACCACAACGACGTTCCCCTTGTATACGTATCCGTGAATCAACCAGTCGTCCAACGACTCGGCGATAGACAGGGTTGTGTGGTCGTGGAGCTCCTCCTCAGTCAGCAACGCCGAGAGCACGGCATCCCTGTCCGAGAACAAGAGACTAAGCCGATCGTCCTCCAGATGCGTCAGGTCACCCAGCCTGGCCATGGCTGTGCCCAGAATGCACGGTTCGGTGTCACCGATCAATTGACTGTCGATGATGAGCTGGAACCGGAACATTCCGCAGCCCTTCAAAGGGGCGACAAGAATTCCGAATCGACCGTCGTCGGTCAAGAACCTCACGTTTAGCCTCTCCTGACCTGAATGGGAACACGACTCATCGGAATCGGAACTGGAGTACCCGACTTCGTCACACCGCTGGTGCTACCACTCCAGTGCCACTTACCGTTGCCGTCATCGAAGTAACGGTAGTACTCGGCACTCTTGCCGGAACCGACCTTAGTCCACCTGGTGCCGTCGACGAGGACGCTCTTGCCGAATTGCTCCGCAGCGTCACCCGGCAGCACTGCCTTCTTCGGAACATACGGGTTCGGACCACCCGTCGGATCATGGTGCCCGGGGTTTTCATACTCAGGGCATGTGCTGTTGTGAACCAGTACCGGCGTCTGACCAGCGAGTACATAGTACGTGTGGAAGTCTTCGACCGTGAAGTTGTACGTCTTCGCCTGCTCGGTGAATGCCCTGTTGGCTGTAACGAGAACGGTGCTCTCGCCGTCGGTCGCGAGGGTCATGCCGGGGCGGAGGTCGGCGGCGACGATCCAAGTGCGCTCGGAAGGTGACCAGAACGGGTGCTCGTGAGTTGCCGTGATCTCACTGATTCCGTCGGGTGTTGCAACGGAGAGCGTATTCAGCTCCCGCACACCTTCCGATCGAATGAGCTTTGCGACGGGGCGAGCTTCAGTCTCTCCCGACCTTGGGTCGGTGGCAAGAACGCTGTCGCCGACCTCTACATCCTCGATCTTCTTGGTGGTGCCGTCAGCCAGAACGATGAGTGTTCCGGCAAGGAAGCAGTTGCCCCTGGGGCGACCTCTGCCCAGTCCCGGGCCTTCACCACCTCCGGCTCTCCCGTGAGCATAGAGCTCGCTAAGGAACCCAGGGATCTGATATGCGTCGGTCTCGGTGTCGACGCCTTGGTTCAAGAGCCAGTTGTCGAAATCCCCACCGTAGTCACATCCCGGTGTTCCGGGCCCACCGTCACCCCGGCAGTCCGAATCAAACGGCCATCCGAAGAGTGACGAGGCGTGGACCACGCTGCTGATCGAACCGTAGAATGCCTGGTCAAACCAGGTCGACGTGTGAGTGTCCGGCTTCTTCGAGACGCGAGTACTTCCACTTCCACCTTTCCTGCCAGATGAGCCTCTGCAATCCGGGTCATGCTGGCAGGAGTAGTTCTTGCGGCGAACGTACTCGGGTGAGAGGGTGCCTCCGTTTGAGGCGACGATCTTTTCGTAGTTCTGGCCGTAGTCGATGACGTCAGTGCCGGAGCCATTGCACGTGTACATGCCGCTGGCGCACTCTTCGAGTTTCCGGCCAGTGGGGTCCCAGAACGTGAAGGGGTTCTGGTTCGAGTACGTGTATCCGTGGAGCTGCTGCGAGTCGCTCAGGTCCATCACCGGGTCGACCGAGACGAAGCGGCCGATGATCGGGTCGTACTCGCGGGCGCCGATGTGGGTGAGGCCGGTGTCGGCGTCCTTGGTTCCACCGACGAAGCCCTTGTCGCCCGTCCAGCCGGTGGGCTGGGTGCCGCGTGCCTCGCCGAAGAGTCCCGTCTTGCGGCGGGTGACGGTCTGGGTGGCGTCCGCGGTGATCTGGGTGGTGCCGGTGTTGTGGTGGTCGGCGAGGGTGAAGGTGAGCTTGCCGGCCTCGCGCATGGCGACGCCGCCGTAGTAGCGGGTGCCGGTGATCGTGCCGGCCTTGTCGAGGTGGAGTTCGTTGCCACCGGGCAGGTAGAGCGTCGTGCTCTTGGTGTCCTTGCGGAGCAGGCGCTGGCCGGCGGTGTCGTAGAGGAAGGAGTTGCTGGTGGTGCCCTGGTTGAGGGTCTTCAGGTGTCCTTCGACGTCCCAGTCGAGGTACTGGGTTTCACCGGTGCCGCTCTTGCGGGTCTTGGTGTTGCCGCTCTCGTCGTAGGTGAAGGTCTCGTCGTGCGGGTCGGTGCCGGTCTGGGTGACCTTGGTCAGGTCGTGCTTCCCGGCGGTCGGCGCCGCGTAGGTGCGGATCGTGTCCGCGGTCGGGCCCGAGGCCGTCATGTGCTTGGTCTCGGTCTTGCGGTTGCCGACCGCGTCGTAGGTGTAGGTGGTCCAGTACGGGTCCTCGCCGCCGATGACGGTGGCCGACGGGGAGTTCGCGCAGGTCTCGCCCTTGTTCGTCCAGGCCTGCGTGATGCGCCGCAGGGCGTCGAGCTCGACGCACTGGGTGTCGGTCGTACGGGCGGTGTCCTGGCCGTACGCGGTGGCGATGGACTTGAGGTTGCCCGCGGGGTCGTTGGTGTACTTGGTGTCCTCGATCCGCTGGGGTGCGAGGTCACGGTCGGTGTACGCGCGGCTGACGGCACCGGTGTGCTCGTCGTACTCGGTGGAGCGGTACAGGCGCTGGCCGAGGGCTCCGAGTTCCTGGCGGGTGTTACGGCCGTAGTGGTCGTACGTCATCGCCGTGACCAGGCGGCTGTTACCGGCGCTCATGCTGTTGAGGAGACCGGAGACCGACTTGTAGGTGCTGCCGACCGTTTCGGCCGGGAGGTTGCCCATGGCCGGGTGCTTGGTCGTCAGGAGCTGACCGGCGATGTTGTAGGTGTTCGTCCACTGGTAGGTGCCCGCCAGCGCCCCGGTGTCCGGGGTGGAGGGGATGGTCACCTTCGTGGTGAGCGGCTGGTAGAGGGAGTTGTAGAAGAGGACTTCCGACTCGTACGCCTTGCCGTCCACGAAGCGCGTCGACTTTGTCAGCTGGCCCTTGGCGACTGTGTCGTAGGTCTGCGAGGTCAGCGTTGTCGCGCCCTGCTTGGTGGCGGTGGGCCGGCCGAGGTCGTCGTAGTCGGTGTGCAGCGTGACACCGCGGGCATCAGTGACGTCCGTGGTGCGGTCACCGGCGTCGTAGGCGGACTTGCTGATGCCCTTGTCCGGGTCGTTCGACTCGATCTGACGGCCGCGGATGTCGTAGGTGTACGTCCACTTGGCGCCCGCCGGGTCGGTGACCTGGGCCAACTGGCCCAGCTTGTTGTAGCTGTACAGCGTCGACTGCGAGGTGGTGCGGCCGGCGTCGGTGTACTGCTTGAGCTCGGTCGTGCGGCCCTGCGCGTCGACGATCGTGGTCGTCGAGGTTGCGCCCTGGGGCGGGATCACCGTGGTGGTGTCACCGGTGTAGCTGCTGGTGGCGCGCTTGGTCTCGGTGCCGAACTTCTTGGAGATCACCGCGGTCGGCCGTCCGGCGCCGTCGAAGACGGTGTCGGTGGACGCGGGGTAGTTGAGCTCCTGGCCGGTCACCAGGTCAGGCGAGGGAGCGCCGTCGGCGTAGTAGGTGCCGGAGTTGCGCCAGGCCAGGCCGCGGGTGTCGTAGAACGTCTCCGTGATCAGACGCCCCGCCAGGTCGGGGGACTGCGTCTGCGTCTGGCGCTCGCGCAGCAGGCCGTCCTGGATGGAGTAGACGGTGGAGTACTTGTAGTCGTGCGTCAGCGTCTTGGAGGTGACGACGTTCGGGCCGTCGTTGCGGACCGTGTAGTCGAACACCCGGCTCGGGGTGTTGGGGTTGTCGACCGCCGTCCAGTTCGGGAGCCAGACCTTCGTCGTACGCCCGAGGGCGTCGTACGCCGTGCTGGTGACCTTGCCGTTGGGGTCGGTCACCTTCGTCGGCAGCCCGCGCAGCGGGTCCACCTCGGAAGTGGTGGTGTGCGCGAGCGGGTTCGTCACGACCATGGACGTCGGGACCTCGCCCGTGGCGGGGGTGTAGGCGGTCGTGCTGACCTTGTTGTACGCGTTGGTGCCGGCCAGGGCTCGGCCGTAGACGTCGTAGCAGAGCTCGTTCTTGGCGGCGCCGCAGGTCGACGGCACGGTGGAGACGACGTCGTAGCCGTCGCCCTTGCCGTTGATCTTCTCGGTCTTCGTCACCAGACCCGAACCGGGAACGGTGCCGAGCGTGCCGTTGTCGAAGTAGGTACGGACGTCGCCGATGACGTCAGCAGGACGGCTGACCGGCGAGCCGCACGGCACGGCCACGGTCTCGACGCGGCTGTGCTTGTCCAGGATCCAGCTCGTGGTGTTGCGGGCGTACGTGGTCGTGGTGCAGGCCTCGTCACCCGCCTTGGCCGTGTCGCCCGTCGAGGACTCCCAGTCGACCATGCCGTACTCGTCGAAGTGGCGGCTCGTCTCGGTCGTGCGCGTACCGCCGGTGACGGTGGTACGGGTGGCTTCCTTCTCCGTTCCCGTCTTGTAGGAGACGAGGTCGGGCAGGCCCGACCGGAGACGCTTGGCCACGAGGTCCGAGCGCCAGGGCGTCTTGGAGGTGGCGCTGATCAGTTTGGTGGTGTCGTCGCCCTCGTACGAGGCCGACTCGCGCACCATGCCGGCGAACTCGGGCCGGTCGGTGACCGCGACGCCCGCGGAGTCCTTGGCCTCCTTGCCGTCGAGACCCCGGAAGTAGCGGGTCTCCGACAGCGTCTTGGGGTCGGTCGCTGCGCCCGTGCGGGTCTGGACCAGCCCGTAGCCGCGGGCCACGGAGTGCACGCGGTCCTCGGCCTTGGTGAGTTCGTCGGTGTTCTTGTCCCAGGCCGCCCCGCCGAGGTAGGTGTACGAGGTCACCTTGTCCGGGGTGCTGGCCAGGTTGTCGCCCTCGACGATCTGCGTGGCGACGTACGTGTTGAACCAGTCGACCTTGGAAGTCTCGCCCTCCCAGGCCCACTTGACCGGGTAGCAGCGCGTCGTGTTCGTCTCGTCCGGCTTCGGCAGGGTCGTGGGCGTGCAGTCGGGCTGGGAGTAGGTGACACCGATGGTGCCGCCGGTCTCCGTGGTCACCTGGGACATGCGCAGCCGCACGAACGGTGCGAGGCCGTCGCCGAGGGCATCCACGCGGTTGGGCCGCTGCTCACCCGTGAAGGTGACCGGCGGGAGCGGGACGTCCGTGGCTGCGCCCGACTTGCCGGTACGGGTGATGGACTTCAGCCACAGCGGGGTGGAGATGCCGTCACCGGCCGGCGGGAAGTTCTGCTCCAGGGTCCAGGAGTCGACGTCCTGGTACGCGCCACCGGTGAGGACTTTGGTGTTGATGCCGGTCAGGCGCTTGCGCGACCAGAACGTGGGTGAGTACTGGCCCTTGCACTCAGTGGACCCGTCCTTGCAGAACAGGTCGAACGGCGAGTCGGGCCAGTTCTTGGCGTTGGTCTCGTCGAAGGTGCCGCAGTTGCTCAGGCAGCGTTCGGAGACGTCGAAGGTGACCTGGCCCATCGCCTTGGCCGTGTACACGCTGTCCGCGCGCAGGCCGTAGTCGATGTGGTCGAGCCAGCCCCCGCGGATGTACGGGGTGACCGTGGCCTTGCCAGTGGTCTCAGAGACGTTGCGGCCGTAGTTGTTGGTCTCGGTCTTCCAGTAGTACGCCGTGGCGCTGCCGCCGGGGGCGACGACGTAGTCGAGCTGCCAGCGCCAGGCCTGCTGGCACCACGCGCTCGCGAAGGAGGCGTTGTAGCAGGGCTCGCCCGCCTGGTTGCCGAAGACCGGGACCGTCCAGGCGGAGTTCGTCGTCGGTGTCGAGGCGTCCTTCCAGTCGGGGAGGCGGTTCAGGCCGAAGAAGTACTGCGTACCGTCGGTCGTGGTGATCTTCCAGTGCTCACCGTCGTTGTCGCCGTTGTTGGCGCCGGTGAGCTTCTCGACCTTCTCGCCCGAGTCGGAGGCCGGGTGCCAGCCCTTGCCCTGCTCGAAGACCAGCTCGGTCGACTTCCCGCCCAGCGAGAGCGTGGCGTTGTCGTTGAACCAGCACTGGTCACCCACCTTGGTGGTGTTGGTGCCGCCGGTCTTGTCGTCGTTGCACGCCTTGTACTTGCGCTCGATGAAGCCCGGCTCCCAGTTCCAGCCGTCACCGATCCACGACGCCTGGCTGTTCGACGCCCCCATGCGGCCGTCGACCGACTGCGAGCTGTAGCTGAGCCCGATCTGCGGAGCCTGCCCGCCCGGTACGGCGGGAACGCTGATGCCGTACGACCAGGAGAAGGCGCCCGTTGACCCACCGGAACTCCACGAGCCCGAGGGCTGTAGCGAGGTCGCCTTGTAGTCACCCGTCGGGCCGGCGTCACCCGCCGTCGCCGCGAGGACCGTCGCACCCGCAGCCCCGGACGGCGCCGACTGGGCACCCGTCGCCTTCGCGCCCACACCGGGGGTCGTGACCTGCGCCGACAGCTTGCCAGCACGCGTGTCGTTGCGCGTCTGCAGAGACTTCTGCGTACGGCACTCCGCGCGCTGCGGCGTCGTCAGCGCACACGCCGGGAGCTCCACCAGGTGCAGGCGCGAGGCGTAGTCGGCGCCGTAAGCGCCGCGGAAGGCGTTGTAGTCCACCTCGACCTTCGCCGAAGCGGCTTGTGCGGAGCCGTCTGAGCGGCCCACCGACAGCAGCACGCCGTCGACACCGGCCTTGCGCGCCGCGTCCTTGCCCGCGACCGAAACCTTCACCTTCGACGGCGCCTCGGCCGCCTTGCCCGGAGCCACGTACACCGCGACCGGGAGCTTGCCCGCCTTCTGCGAGCCGGATCCGATGGTCGGAGCCTGGGCCGAACCCGTCAGGAACGACTTCGACACGGGACCCGAAGCCGTAGCCGCAGTCAGGTCCACCTCCGCGGAACCCGCCGCCGGCCAGGAGACCTTGGGAGCCTTCCACGGCGTCGCCGCGTCATCGGCCTTCTTCGCCCCGCCCGCGCGGACCGGCTTGACCGGTACCGCCTTCGGCTGCTTCAACTCCGGCAACGACGGACGGACTTTGCTGTCCGCTACGGCAATCGCGCCCGGCAGCATGCCGGAGAGGACTGTTGTGGCCAATGCCACAGAAAGCCCTCGCATGCGAAATCTTCTCACACCCCACCCCATGTTTCTATGAAAATTTATCGGGCCAGGATAATGCTCGGAATTTGTCGATGAGGCGCCAGGTAGTGGCTTGAAATAGACCTTCCGATGCGTCGGCTGGCCCATAATGGAAGTTGTGCCCCAAAAGGGACTCTACGCCTAAGATCGGCATAAAAATCGCAGGTCAGAGTGTTGAGTTGTGTCGGTGGCCAGTAGAGTTTTCGCCAATAGTCGACGGTTGGAGTTTGTGTGAGAAGAAGAGAGGCCCTCTCCGGCGTGCCGGGAGGGCGGGGGGTTTCACGGGTCATTTCCGTGGCGCTGATAAGCGGAATTGTTGCTACCGGATTGGGTGTAATAGGCTCCGCAGAAACCGCAGTCGCCGCAACCGACCCGGTCGCTGACGGCTCCATGAGCGCGGCCGACTTCGCGCTCGCCAAGGCCAAGGAGACCGGCCAGCCGTACGAGTTGACGTCCGCCCGGACGGAGACCTCGGACACCTGGGCGCTGCCCACCGGCAAGTGGTCGGTCAAGCGCTACGGCACGACGGTGCGCGTACGGCGTGCCGGGGGGTGGGTCACGACCGACCCGACGCTGCAGTTCGCGGCCGACGGGAAGGTGACGCCGAAGGCCGCGGCCGTCCAGGTCTCCTTCTCCGGGGGCGGGACCGGGCCGCTGCTGACCGGTGTGCGCGATGGCCGGACTTTGGCGCTGACCTGGCCGAAGGCGCTGCCGACGCCGACGCTCGCCGCGAACGTGGCCACGTACGCCAACGTCCTGCCGGACGTGGACCTCCAGCTGAAGGCCGACGTCGAGGGCTTTTCCCAGCTGCTGGTCGTCAAGACTGCCGAAGCGGCCAAGCACCCCGACCTGGCCACGCTGAAGTTCAAGCTCGACACCGTGGGCCTGAACGTCACCACGGACGCGACGACGGGTCTACTGAGCGCGGTCAACCCAGCCGGGCAGAACGTGTTCACCGCCTCCGCCCCCATGATGTGGGACTCCACCACCACCGGCGCCGCTGCTACGACAGCCAAGACGGCGGCCCGTACGCTCGCTGCTGCCGACGGGACCGAGCCCGCACCCGCTGACGTGTTCGTGCCGCCGTCCGGGGCCAAGGACGCGCAGATGCCCACCACCGTGGCCGCCGGCACCCTGGAGATCAAGCCCGACCAGGCGCTCCTGACCGGTGCCGCCACGAAGTACCCGGTCTTCATCGACCCGTCGGTGGCCTGGGGCGAGCGCCAGAACTGGGCCTGGGCGTACCGGAGCTGGGCGAACAACTCGTACTGGAACACCAAGCAGGACGTCCGCGTCGGCTACGAGAGCGAGACGAACGGGCTCTCGCGCTCCTTCTTCCAGCTCGACACGTCCAACATCAAGGGTGCCCAGGTCAGCAAGTCGACCTTCCGCATCAAGGAGACCTGGGCATGGTCTTGTACGCCCACCCCCGTGGAGCTGTGGAGCACCGGTCCCATCTCACCCGCGACGACCTGGAACAACCAGCCCGGCAAGGGCAGCCGGATCGCGACCGTGTCCGCGGCCAAGGGGCGCCCCGGCTGCGAGGCGGGCAATCTGGAGTTCGACGCCACCGCGGCGGCCAGGGAATCCGCGGCCAAGGGCTGGGCGAGCGTGACGCTGGGCCTGTACGCGTCCAATGAGGGCGACGTGTACCAGTGGAAGCGGTTCGACCCCAAGACGATCACGCTGGAGACGGAGTACAACAATCCGCCCGGGACCCCCACCGGTCTGGGGACCTCGCCCTGGGTGCCCTGCGTCCAGGGCGGGGCGATCGGCAATGCCACCGTCAGCCTCTACGCGACGATCTCCGACCCCGACGCCGGAAACCTGAGCGCCGAGTACCAGATCTTCAAGGCCGGCCAGAGCACCCCCGTCGCCACGCAGACCGTTCCCGCCAACAACGGCAAGATCGCTGCCTGGAACGTTCCGGACGCCAGCCTGCCCGACGGCAGCTACACCTGGAAGGTCCGCGCCACCGACCAGGACAATGCCACCTCCGCCTGGTCGCAGACGTGCGCGTTCTCCGTGGACCGCGCCCGGCCGACCGATGCCCCCAAGATCAGCTCGACCGACTTCCCCAAGGGTGACGCCGGATGGCCGACCGTCACCGGCAAGGCCCGCACCCCCGGCACCTTCACCCTTGCCGCCAATGGCGTGAAGGACGTGACCTGGTACGGCTACTACACGGACTGGGACCCGGAGGTGAAGAGCGTCACCGTGGCCCCGGAAGGCTCGATCGACATCAAGCTCACCCCGCCCGGCGCCGGACCGCACTTCGTCTACGCCCTCAGTCAGGACCCGGCGGGCAACCGCTCCGACACCACGGCCTACCCCTTCTACGCCGCCCGTTCCGCGGCCGTGGACATCCCGGGTGACCTCAACGGCGACGGCAACCGCGACATCTGGAGCAACGACCTCTTCGGCAACCTGCTCACCTACGCCGGCCAGGGCAACGGGAAGTTCACCGCCGCGACCCGAGCGGGCAGCTCCTTCACCGGCTCCCAGGTCAGTACGCTCGGCGACTGGGACGGCGACGGTTACAACGACCTGATCGAACTCCAACAGCCGTCCGGTGCGGCGAAGAAGAAGCTCTTCGTCCACTCCAACAACGGCCAGGGCACCTCCGTCACCAACCCCATCGAGATGACGGTGGCCTGCGCCGTCAAGAACCCCACCGAGGGCTGTGACTACGGTCCCGACTGGAACGGCAACGACCACTGGTACGACGCCGAGCAGGTCATCGCGCCCGGTGACCTCAACGGCGACGGCGTCCCCGAGATCCTGATCAAGCAGGGCAAGCAGCTCTGGGCGTACTACGGAACCGTCAGCGGCAGCCTCAACAGCGACCTCACCGTCAACAGCGAGCCCGTGCTCGTCGGCGACGCCGACTGGGACAAGTACACCGTCATCGCCCCCGGCGACCTCAACGGCGACAAGGTCCCCGACCTGTGGCTGCGCGACAACGCCAGCGGCGACATCCTGCGCACCTACGGCAAGAAGAGCCTGGACGGCAATATCGTCGACCTCGCCACCTGGGGCACCCAGACCCGCACCAAGGTGGGCTCCGGCGTGACCCAGGCCGCCTACCCGCAGATCGGCTCGGCGGGCGACCTGGGCGGCGACGGTGTGAGCGACCTGTGGGCCCGCCAGGCCGACAACACCGTGGTCGGCTGGAACGGCGTCGCCTCCGGCGGCACCGTGACCGCCTTCACCTCCCAGTTCCAGATCGACGGCGTCCCCGGCGCGAAGATCCCCGCGGGCACCACCCTCACCTCCGGCGAGGAGTTCACCTCCGGCAACTCCAAGCTGGTCATGCAGACCGACGGAAACCTCGTCCTCTACACCAAGGACAACAAGCCCGTCTGGTCCACCCACACCAGCGGCAACGCGGGCGCCGTCGCCCGGATGCAGACCGACGGCAACCTCGTCGTCTACGCCGCCAACGGCACCACCGCGCTCTGGAGCACCAAGACCAGCACCCCGTACTCATACGCCGTACTGCACAGCCGCGGCGTCCTCGTGCTCTACAACGCCTCCGGCCAGAGCCTGTGGACCAGCGGCTCGCAGAACCGGCCGGACTACAACGGTGACGGCTTCACCGACGTCATCACGCGTGATGCCAACGGTGACATGTGGGCGTACCCCGGTACCGGCGGCACCGGCACCAGCACTCTCGGAAACCGTTACCTGGTGGGTTCCGGCTGGTGGCGGGACTACTGGACCATCGTCCGCACCACCGACCTCAACAACGACGGCTACACGGACATCGTCGCCCGCCACCTCAACGGCGACCTCTACTTCTACCAGGGAACCGGAAGGACCGGCACGAACACCCTGGCCAACCCGATCGTGATCGGCAACGGCTGGAACATCTACGACACCCTGATCTTCGGCGACGTCAACGGCGACGGACGTACCGACGTCATCGCCCGGGACGCCAACGGCGACCTGTGGGTCTACCCCCACGCGGGCGGCACCGGCACGAGCACGCTCGGGAACCGCTACCTCATCGGCGCAGGCTGGTCGCAGGACTACTGGACCGACATCTCCACCGCCGACTTCAACAACGACGGTCTGATGGACGTCGTCACGCGAAACCGGGACGGGCAGCTCTACCTTTACCCCGGAACCGGGAAGACCGGCACGAACACCCTGGGTGCCTCGGTGCTCATCGGTATCGGCTGGACCTCGTACGACGCTCTCAGCTTCGGCGACGTCAATGGTGACGGTCGTGCCGACGCCAGTGTCCGCGACGCCAACGGCGCCATGTGGGTCTACCCCCACACCGGCGGCACCGGCACCGGCACGCTCGGGAACCGCTACCTCATCGGCACCGGCTGGACGGGGTACGACGTCATCCTCTGACGTCTGACCGGTCCGGCCCGGGGTGGGGTTCCGTACGGAGCCCCACCCCACGTGTGTCGTACGGGGCGAACCGCGGCCCCGTCGGCCCCATCGGCCCCGTCAGGCCCGTTCGTCCGGGGTGCGCACCCCGATGAAGTACGGGCGGCGGCGCAGGGTGAAGCCCATCGACTCGTAGAGGGCGATGGCTCCCGTGTTGTCCGCCGCCGCGTGCAGGAACGGGCGGTCGCCCCGCTCCACGATCGCCGCCACCACCGCACGGATCAGGCGGCCGGCCAGGCCGCGGCCGCGGTGGTCCGGGTGCGTGCAGACGGCGCTGATCTCCGACCAGCCCGGCGGGCGCATCCGTTCCCCCGCCATCGCGACGAGTCGGCCCTCGTGCCGGATCCCGAGGTACGTGCCCAGCTCGACGGTGCGCGGCAGGAACGGCCCCGGCTTCGTCAGGTCCACGAGCTTCTGCATCTCCGGTACGTCGGCGGGCCCCAGCAGCACCGCATCGGGCGCGGCCTCGGCCCGCACCGCCCCGCCGTCCAGCTGCACGCCCGGTATGGAGGCCTCGGTCGTCCACCCCTCGGGCGGGGTGGGCAGCCCGGTGACCCAGACGGTCGCGCCCGGACCGGCCAGTGCAGCCAGGTCGGCCCAGGCGCGCGGGTCCTCCGGGTCCGCGAGTGCGGCGAACGGCGATGCGTCCGCGACGTAGCGGGCGGCCAGGCCCTGCGGCCCGGTCTCGGCGAAGGTGCTGCTCGATCCGGTCAGGGCGGCCCAGACCGGATTGTCGAGCACGTGCACGTTGAGGGGGGCGTTGAGGGGGGTGTGGAGGGGGACGGCCGTGTCGGTGTCGGGCGACATGGGGTACGGAACTCCTTCCCTCGGGTGGCCACGGGCCGCCCACCACCTTCTCGACGGCCCCGCGCACCGCCACGAGACTGCTGAGGACGACGGTCATGAGGGTCAGCATCGCTCGGGGGCCCGTTTATGCCCCGCATCCGAGGCCGCCGCCCACCAGGGCGACGGCACCCTGGCCGTGACCGCCCTCGGTGACCCGTGAGGGCGGTCGCCCGGGAGCGGTCGCACCGTCGGCAACGACACTCCCGATACCCTGGACGACCTGCGGCGACTGCGCGCCCGCCCGGGCCTCTGCGGCGACTCGTAGCCCCGAGCAGGGGAACCACGGGCACCCCCGCGCAACGAATCTCCGCGCACCCCCCGAAACACGCAACGAATCGATGCGCTGAGCGCAACGGTCACGGCTTGTCGGGGTCGAACGCGCGAACGTACCTTCAATAGGACCCCCACCCCTCCTGCCACAGAGGTTCGCCCATGCCCCCGCTGCGCACCGCCCTCCTCCAGAGCTCCGGAGTGCTCGGCGACACCGCCGAGAACCTGAAGGCGCTCGACGAGGCCGCGGCCCGCGCCGCACAGGCGGGGGCCGGACTCCTCGTGACCTCGGAGATGTTCCTGACCGGCTACGCGCTGGAGGTACAGGACATCGCCGGCCTCGCCGAACCGGCCGACGGCGAATCCGCCCACGCCATCGGCGGGATCGCCCGCCGCCACGGCGTCGCCGTGCTGTACGGCTACCCCGAGCGGGACGGCGACACGGTCTACAACGCGGCGCAGCTCGTCGGCCCGGACGGGGCCCGACTGGCGAACTACCGCAAGACCCACCTCTTCGGCTGCTTCGAGCAGGAGGCCTTCACGCCGGGCGACACCTCCGTCGTCCAGGCGGATCTGAACGGCCTCCGCATCGGCATCATGATCTGCTACGACGTGGAGTTCCCGGAGAACGTCCGGGCCCATGCGCTGGCCGGCACCGACCTCCTCCTGGTACCGACCGCGCAGATGCACCCGTTCCAGTTCGTCGCCGAACAGCTCGTCCCCGTACGGGCCTTCGAGAACCAGATGTACATCGCGTACGTCAACCGCACCGGCCCGGAAGGCGAGTTCGAGTTCGTCGGACTCAGCTGCCTGGCGAGCCCCGACGGGGCGACCCGCACGCGGGCCGGCCGCGGTGAGGAGCTGGTGTTCGGCGAGGCCGATCCCGAACTGCTGCGCGCGTCGCGCGAGACCAACCCCTACCTGCGCGATCGCCGCCCCGGGCTCTACAGCTCCCTCGTCTGAGCCCCGCCCCGCCCCGCCCCCCTGCGCCTTCGCCCCCCCCTGCGCCTTCGCCCCCCCTGCCCCACCCCCGCAAGGAGTCGTACCCCATGACGTCCACGGTGCCCACCACTGCCGTCCCGCACAGCGATGGACAGCCGCCGATCACCATGTTCGGTCCGGACTTCCCGTACGCGTACGACGACTTCCTCGCCCACCCCGCGGGCCTGGGCCAGATACCGGCGACCGAGCACGGCACCGAGGTGGCCGTCATCGGCGGCGGTCTGTCCGGCATCATCTCCGCGTACGAGCTGATGAAGATGGGCCTCAAGCCCGTCGTCTACGAGGCGGACCAGATCGGCGGCCGACTGCGGACCGTAGGCTTCGAGGGCACCGGCACCGAGGGCCTGACGGCGGAGATGGGCGCCATGCGCTTCCCGCCCTCCTCCACGGCGCTCCAGCACTACATCGACCTCGTCGGCCTGGTGACCGAGCCCTTCCCGAACCCGCTCGCCGAGGCGACCCCCTCGACGGTCGTGGACCTCAAGGGCGAGACCCACTACGCGGAGACGATCGCCGACCTCCCGCAGATCTACCGTGACGTCGCCGAGGCGTGGAACGCGTGCCTCGACGAGGGCGCCGACTTCTCCGACATGAACCAGGCGATGCGCGAGCGGGACGTCCCGCGGATCCGCGAGATCTGGGCCAAGCTCGTGGAGAAGCTCGACAACCAGACCTTCTACGGGTTCCTGTGCGAGTCGGAGGCCTTCCAGTCCTTCCGCAAGCGCGAGATCTTCGGCCAGGTCGGCTTCGGCACGGGCGGCTGGGACACCGACTTCCCGAACTCCATCCTGGAGATCCTCCGCGTCGTCTACACCGAGGCGGACGACCACCACCGCGGCATCGTCGGCGGCTCGCAGCAGCTGCCGGTGCGCCTGTGGGAGCGCGAGCCCGAGAAGATCGTCCACTGGGCCCAGGGCACCTCGCTCTCCTCCCTCCACGAGGGCACCCCGCGCCCCGCCGTGACCCGCCTGCACCGTACGGCCGGGAACCGGATCACGGTCACCGACGCCTCCGGCGACATCCGTACGTACCGCGCCGCGATCTTCACGGCCCAGTCCTGGATGCTGCTCTCCAAGATCGAGTGCGACGACTCGCTGTTCCCGATCGACCACTGGACGGCGATGGAGCGCACCCACTACATGGAGAGCTCGAAGCTCTTCATCCCGGTGGACCGCCCGTTCTGGCTGGACAAGGACGAGGAGACCGGCCGCGACGTCATGTCGATGACGCTGACGGACCGGATGACCCGCGGCACCTACCTGCTGGACAACGGCCCGGACCAGCCGGCCGTCATCTGCCTGTCCTACACCTGGTGCGACGACAGCCTGAAGTGGCTGCCGCTGTCCGCGAACGAGCGGATGGAGGTCATGCTGAAGTCCCTCGGCGAGATCTACCCCAAGGTCGACATCCGCCGTCACATCATCGGCAACCCGGTCACGGTGTCGTGGGAGAACGAGCCCTACTTCATGGGCGCGTTCAAGGCCAACCTGCCGGGCCACTACCGCTACCAGCGGCGCCTGTTCACCCACTTCATGCAGGACCGCCTCCCCGAGGACAAGCGTGGCATCTTCCTCGCGGGCGACGACATCTCGTGGACGGCCGGCTGGGCCGAGGGCGCGGTGCAGACGGCGCTGAACGCGGTTTGGGGCGTCATGCACCACCTCGGCGGCTCCACGGACGCCACCAACCCGGGCCCGGGCGACGTCTACGACGAGATCGCCCCGGTCGAGCTCCCGGAGGACTGACCTCCCGGACCCCGTGACCACGGGCCGCCCCCGCGCACACAGCGCGGCGGCGGCCCGTTCTCATGCCGGGGGAGCGGAAGGGAGGGGTGGGGAGGGGACGGGAGGGGATTGCCCGGCCGCGCCCCGGCCGGCCCGGGCGGGGCGGGCGCGGTCCGTCAGGACGTCGGCGTCAGTAGGCAGCGGCCGACCAGGCCCACCCCGGCGTCCAGGGAGTCGGTGAACTCCTCCGCCAGCTCGGGGGAGCGCCGCAGGGTCCACAGCAGGCGGGCCGCCGACCACGCGGCACCCCGCGCGCGGTCCAGGCTCCACGAGCCGAGCAGGTGCGTGAGCGGGTCGGCGATCTCCAGCAGGTCCGGGCCCGGCATCAGGTCCTCCCGGATGTGCTCCTCCAGGGAGACCAGCGTGTCGCCGACCCGGTCGAAGTCCCCTTCGAGGGCGGCGGGTTCGCAGCCCAGGGACCGGCAGGTGGACACCACGGCGAGTGCGAGGTCGTGCCCGATGTGGGCGTTGATCCCGGCCAGGGCGTGTTGCAGCGGACGGATTCCCGGGTGGCGGCGGTACTGCAGCAACGGCCGCCAGCACGCGGGGGCCCGGTCCGCCTCCACGGCCGCCAGGTACCGCTCCGCGAACCGCACGCTCAGTGTCTGCGCCCGCCGCGGCGCCGGGAACTCCCCCTGGGTGATGCGCGCGTGCAGTGTCTCCGTCACCGTCAAGTAGACCCGGTTGAAGACGGCGACGCCGTCCTGCGCGGGGAGCCGCTCGTTCAGGGCGCGCATCCGCGCGAGCACCGCTTCCATGGGAGGCAGCGTCCCAGCCGGCGGCGCCGATCCGGGGAACTTGGCCGTGTGCTTCGCCGGTTCGGGCGAACCCGGCTCAGGAACGCGTGTCCGGCGTGCCTTCTGCGTCCCGCTCGCCGCCCCGGCGACCGCCCTCGCCCGCGGTGCCGGCACTGCCCGCGTCTTCCTCGTCGTACGCCGAGGTGCCCGAGTCGAGCAGCGGTTCCTGCTCCTTGAGGTGCGCGGGCGCGAAGTACCTCAGCGTGTGGTAGCCCGTGATCACCACGATCGTGCCGAGTGCGATCCCGCCGAGCTCGAAGCTGTCCGTGACCTGCAGCTTCACCCCGCCGATGCCGATGATGATGCCCGCCGCGGCCGGCACCAGGTTCAGCGGATTGCGCAGGTCCACCCCGCCGTTGATCCAGATCTGGGCGCCGAGCAGGCCGATCATCCCGTAGAGGATGACGGTGATCCCGCCGAGCACCCCGCCGGGGATCGCCGCCACGACCGCGCCGAACTTCGGGCACAGGCCGAAGAGCAGCGCGAAGCCCGCCGCCGCCCAGTAGGCCGCCGTGGAGTAGACGCGGGTGGCCGCCATCACGCCGATGTTCTCGGAGTACGTGGTGTTCGGCGGGCCACCGACGGCCGTGGAGAGCATGGAGGCGGCGCCGTCGGCCGCGATCGCCGTGCCGAGCGTGTCGTCGAGCGGGTCGCCGGTCATCTCGCCGACGGCCTTGACGTGCCCGGCGTTCTCCGCGATCAGGGCGATCACCACCGGCAGGGCGATGAGGATCGCCGACCACTCGAAGGACGGCGCGTGGAAGGACGGCAGCCCGATCCAGTCGGCCTCGGCCACCTTCGACAGGTCCAGCCGCCAGTGGTCCACGGCCTCGGGCCCGCCCACCGTCGAGTGGATCTTCCCGAAGAGTAGGTCGAACAGCGCGGAGATCCCGTACCCGAAGACCAGTCCCAGGAAGATCGCGATGCGGGACCAGAACCCGCGCAGGCAGACCACGGCGAGCCCCGTGAACAGCATGGTCAGCAGCGCCGTCCACTGGTCCTGCGGCCAGTACGTGGAAGCCGTCACCGGCGCCAGGTTGAAGCCGATCAGCATCACCACCGCGCCCGTCACCACCGGCGGCATCGCTGCGTGGATGATCCGCGCGCCGAAGCGCTGCACCGCGAGCCCGGCCAGGAACAGTGCGGCGCCGACCACGAACACGGCGCCGGTGACCACCGCGCTGTCCCCGCCCGAGGCGCGGATAGCCGCCGCGACGCCCACGAACGAGAGCGAGCACCCCAGGTACGAGGGCACCCGGCCGCGGGTCGCAAGCAGGAAGATGGCCGTCGCGACGCCCGACATCATGATGGCCAGGTTCGGGTCCAGGCCCATCAGGACCGGCGCGACGAAACTCGCGCCGAACATGGCCACGACGTGCTGGGCACCCAGCCCGGCGGTCCGCGGCCACGACAGCCGCTCGTCCGGCCGCACCACCGCGCCGGGGGCGGGGGTCCGCCCGTCTCCGTGCAGGGTCCAGCGCACGCCGAGGCCCATGATCTACCACTTCCGTCGAGCCGTTGTGTCAAGCAACCGGGCCGCCGAGCGGCCAGCGACATATTACGGCTGGATTCCGGCGGGTTCGTCCCGATGGGCGGTCACGGAGGCCCTGACCGAAGGCTTCTGCCGCAGCACGGCGGCTCCCCCGACCAGCGCGAACGCCAGCAGGGTGACCAGTGCGAAGGAGACCACGAGTGAGGTCGCGTCCGCCACCGCGCCGATCGCCGACGGTGCGATCAGCCCCGAGGTGTACGTGATCGTCGCCACACCGGCGATGGCCTGCGCCGGGGCCGGCCCGCTGCGCGCGGCGGCTGCGAAGGCCAGCGGGACCACCACCGCGATGCCGAGCCCGATCAGCCCGAAGCCCGCCAGCGCCGCCGCAGGCTGGTGGACCGTCACCACGAGCAGGCCGCCGGCGGTGGCCGTCGCCCCGCCCGCCCGGACCGTGCGGACCGCCCCGAACCGATCCACCACCCGGTCCCCGACGAGCCGGGCGACGGCCATGGTGAGCGCGAAGGCGGTGGTGGAGGCGGCCGCGAGCCCGGCGTCCGTGTGCAGCACGTCCCGCAGGTAGACGGCCGACCAGTCCAGGCTCGCGCCTTCCGCGAAGACCGCGCAGAACCCGATCGCGCCGATCAGCAGCGCGGACTTCGGCGGCAGTGCGAAGTGCGGCGGCGCCGGCGCCTCCGCATCGCTGTGCAGGTCGAGCACCCCTCGTACGGCGACCAGCCCCGCCGCGGTCAGGGCGAGCGCGGCGATCAGGTGGTGCAGTTGCGCGTCGGTCCCGGCGTGGGCGGCGACCGTGCCCGCCGCCGAGCCCATGAGCGCGCCCGCGCTCCACATGCCGTGCAGCGAGGACATGATCGAGCGGCCGATCCGGTTCTCGGTCTCCACCCCGAGCGCGTTCATCGCCACGTCCGACATCCCGGAGGTGGCCCCGTAGACGAGGAGCGCGAAGCACAGCGTGACCAGGTTCGGGGCCAGGCTCGGAAGGATCAGCGAGAGGGTCCACAGGGTCAGCAGTGCGCGCAGCGCGGCGCGGGCCCCGAAACGGTGGTTGATGCGCCCGGCCAGCGGCATCGCGAGGGCCGCGCCCAGTGCGGGGAAGGCGAGGGCGAGGCCCAGGGTGCCCGCGCTGAGCTGTGCGTGGTCCTGGATCCAGGGGATGCGGGTGGCGAAGGAGCCGGTGACGGCGCCGTGGGCGCAGAAGACGGCGGCGATGGCGAAGCGGGCATGGCGCAGGCGCGCCGGGCTGAGGTCGGTTTCCCCTGTCATGACTATTAAACTATCAGGGACCCTGCCTGATAGTTAGTCTCGTGGAGCTACCTAAGATGAGCGCCGTGACTCCTGCCAAGGCCCTGACCCCTGCTGCTCCGTCGCCCGCCTCGCCGAGCACGGCCCGGGCCATCAACGACCGGCTCGCGCTGCGACTCCTCCAGGAGGAAGGGGCGCTGACGGCCACTCAGCTCAAGTCGATGACCGGCCTGTCCCGCCCCTCGGTCGCCGACCTCGTCGAGCGGCTGACCGAAGCCGGGCTGATCGAGGTTGTGGGGGAGTCGGGCGAACAACGCCGCGGCCCCAACGCCCGGTTGTACGGGATCGTCGCGCGCCGCGCGTACCTGGCGGCCCTGGACGTACGCACGGACAGCGCGACCGCGGTGGTCGCCGACCTCCTCGGCCGCCCCCTGGCCCAGGCGGCGCTCCCGGTGGACGCGGTCGACGAGGCCGTGGACGCGCTGGAGGGGCTCGCGCACGAGGCCGGCGCAGACCGGCTGCACACGGTGGTGGTCGGCGCCCCGGGGCTGGTGGCCCCGTCCAGCGGAGAACTGCGCAGCACGGCCGGCCTGCCGGCCTGGCACCGGGACCTGGTGGCGGCCCTCCAGTTGCGGCTGCCGGCCACGGTGGTCGTCGAGAACGAGACCAACCTCGCAGCCCTGGCCGAGCAGCGCGTGGGCGCGGCGCAGGACCTGGACTCCTTCGTCCTGCTGTGGCTGGGCGCGGGCGTCGGCGCGGCGGTGGTCCTCGACGGCCGGCTGCGCCGGGGGGCGTCCGGAGGGGCGGGCGAGATCGGCTTCCTCCCGGTCCCGGGCACGGGCGCGCTGCCCTCCGCCACGGACTGCGGGGGCGGGTTCCACGCGCTCGTGGGGCGGGAGGCGGTGGCGGCGCTGGCCGCGGAACACGGTTTCACCGGGCCGGTGGAGGAGGCGGTGGCAGGTGCCGCCGGCGGGGCCTTCCTCGACGCCCTGGCGGAACGGCTCGCCCTGGGCGCGGCGGCCGTCGCGGCGGTGCTGGACCCCGGGTGCGTGGTCCTGGGCGGCGAGCTCGGCAGGGCGGGCGGCGCCGACCTGGCAGGCCGGGTCGCCCACCGGCTGACGACGCTCACACCGGTGCCCGTGCAGGTCCGGGCCGGTGTCCTCGGCGACCCGGGCGTCCTCGTGGGCGCCCGCCTGGCCGCCCGCGAAGCGGCGCAGTCGACCTTGTTCGGCGCCTGACCCCGAGCAGCCCTCGGGTGCGCCCGCAGCCGCGCGGCGCCGATCGGCGACGCCCTCGCCCTGCCCCGCCTCGTCCCGCCGCGGGCGGGACCGCTGCTCGGAGCCGTGCTCCCGGCGTTGCCCGAGGGGCGGGCCGCGCGGTTCCGGGACGGCATTGGGGTTTGGCTCCCAGCGTGGTGACATAGATCAACGCTACGATCATGGGGGTGAAGCTCGTGGCGCAGGTGAAGCTGTTGCCGGAGGCCGAGCAGGCCGCCGCGCTGCGCTCCACCCTGCGCACGGTCAACGAGGCCGCGTGCTGGGTGTCCGGTGTGGCGTTCGAGCACGGTGTGCCGCGTGAGTACGAGCTGCGCAAACACACCTACGCCGAGTTGAAGGCGCGCGGGCTCGGGGCGCAAGCCGCTCAGCACGTCATCAAGAAGACCCGTGACGCCTACACCACGTTGAAGGCGAACATCACGGCCGGGAACCTGGGCAAGCCAGGATCGAAGCGCAGGGTCAAGGCGGAGTCGAAGCCGATCACGTTCCGGCCCCAGGCCGCGCAGCCGTACGACGACCGGTGTTTGAGTTGGCAGTACGACGCCGCAACCGTGTCGATCTGGACGACGGCCGGACGGCTCAAAAGCGTTCGCTTCGCCTGCTCCCCGGACGCGCTCAAGATGCTCCGCGAGCACCGCAAGGGCGAGTCCGACCTGATCGAACGCGACGGCGTGTTCTACCTGATCGCCGTCTGCGACATCCCCGAGGCCGAGCAGTACGAGCCTGACGGGTTCATCGGAGTCGACCTCGGCATCGCCAACATCGCCACCACCTCCACCGGCTACCGGGCCGCCGGTCGCGGCTTGAACCGGCACCGCAAACGACAGCTCGATCTGCGCAGGACGTTGCAGGCCAAGGGCACCAAGTCCGCCAAGCGCCTCCTCAAGAAGCGCTCCCGCAAGGAAGCCCGGCACACCGCCAACGTCAACCACATCGTCTCCAAGACCATCGTCACCACCGCTGAACGCACCGGCTCCGGTATCGCCCTGGAAGACCTCACGGGCATCCGAAGCCGGGTACGGCTGCGCAAGGACCAGCGGACCTCCCTGCACTCGTGGAGCTTCCACCAGCTCGCCGCCTTCGTTGAGTACAAGGCGAAGCGGGCCGGGGTGCCGCTGGTGTACGTCGATCCGGCGTACACCAGCCAGCAATGCTCCGAGTGCGGCCACATCGACCGGCGCAACCGCGTCGATCAAGCGACGTTCGCGTGCCGGTCCTGCGGGGCCCTCATGCACGCGGACGCCAACGCGTCCCACAACATCCGCCGCAAGGGCGAGACCGTGTGGACAGCGGGGCGTGAGTCACGCGTCCCTGCCACCCCATAGGGGTGTCTGGACGGAGGAGCCAACCCAGCAGCCAGTTGGGCGCTACCCCCAAACCCGGCCCTTCAGGACCGGGTCAAGTTGACGCACAGGTGGGTGACCACCTTGGCGAGCCAGGCCCCGAGGTGCTCGATGTCGTCGCGCTCGGCGGAGCTCCAGCGCAGGTAGGCGTCCTGGACGGTGTCCTCGGCCTCGGCGGAGGCGGTGACGGGTGTGATCACCGGGGAAGCGTACGAGGGGATCGGGCGGTGCACGCGCGGGGACCCGGTGGCCGCCGGGCCACCGGGTCCCCGTGTTCCTTCACCTGGGGGGTGTCAGCAGGCGCCCTGGTCCTTCCAGACGCCCCAGTCGCCGGTGGTGCCGGGTTCCTCGTTCTGCGTCCACCACTGCGCCTTCCAGTTGTGGCCCTTGTGGGAGACGGTCTGGCCGCCCGTATACACCGTGCCCGCCACGTACGCCGGGTTGCTGCACGTACCGCCCGGGGGCGGGGTCGTGGTCGGCGGGGTCGTCGCACCGCCCGGTTCCACCACCGTCACACCGCGCGCCAGGTCGCCGGCGATGCCGTACGTGTTCCCGCCGAAGCTCACCGTCCAGTTGGACGGGGTCGAGGTCGGGAGGTAGTAGACGAAGTCCAGCTCCACCGAGGCGCCCGGGGCCAGCGACTGCCAGGACGGCAGTTTGAGCGAGACCCGGTTGTAGTCGCCCTTGAGGCCGCCCACGTTGCTGCCCGTGTGGTCGCTGCGGATGATGGTGGTGTTCCAGCCGGACTGGTCCTTGGCGTTGCCCGGTGCCGAGGAGGAGTAGTCGAACTGGAACTCCGTACCGCCGGGCAGGGCCGCCGTCGTGTTGTTGGTGATCTTCAGCTTGGGGCTGATCGGGTAGTTGGAGTCGCCCAGCGGGAACTGCCCGAAGTCGACGTCCACCTTGATCGCCTGGCTCGGCATGCCGATGGTGGCGCGCTTGGCCCCGTACGGCGCGGCCGACTTGAACTTCTCGTACATCGTCGTGGTGAGGGTGTCGCCCATCTCGTACTGGCCCTTGGCCGTGTTGTACGCGTAGTCGCCCGCCAGCTCCCAGACCATGGTGCCGCCGATGCCCTTGTTCACCACGTAGTCGGCCTTGGCGGCGACGGACTGCTCGTCCTCCGTCGACAGGAAGACCTTCTTCTGGTCGTTCCACAGCCACGGCGCCACCAGTGTGGAGTCGTACTTGCGGACGTAGGTGCCGGTCAGGGTGGTGTTCGCCGGGAACCCGTACCGGGTGACGTAGTCGCCGACGACGCCCTTCTCCAGGTTCTTGGCGTGCCACATCGGGTTGGAGCCCGCCGGGGACTCGACGCCGTTGGTGTCCAGGTCGTGCCACAGGTTGTCGATGCCGACCGCGCCGTCACCGCACTTGGTCAGGCCCGCACCGGCCGGGCACGTGGTGGCCGGGGCCTTGCCCCACAGGCCGTCCGTGCCGCCCTGCACGTTCTTGAAGCCGCGGGTGTAGTACGGCAGGCCCATGTTGATGCGGCCCGACGGCATGGAACCGCGGAAGTAGTGGTACGCCCAGTCGGAGTTGAGGTAGCCGATGCCGCCGTACTGGGAGGTGGAGTAGACGCCGGCGGCGGCCAGTTCGCCGTCCTTGCCGTCGTCGAAGAGCGAGGCGTTCGGGCCGACGTACTCGTTCCAGGCGCCGTGCAGGTCGTAGGACATGATGTTGACGTAGTCCAGGTACTTCTGCATCTGGAACGTCTCCATGCCCCGCAGCAGGTAGCCGGAGGAAGGGGCGGCGACGGAGAGCAGGTAGTGCTTGCCGTCGGCGGCGCCCGCACGGTCGAGCTTCTCGCGCAGCGACTTCATCAGCGCGGCGTAGCCCTTGACCAGCCCGGCCCGGCGGGCGTTCGAGAGCTGCCAGTCGAGCGGGTTGCCCGCGTCCTTCATGGTGGTCGGGTACTCGTAGTCGATGTCCACGCCGTTGAACCCGTACGTGCGGATGAACTGGACCGAGGAGTCGGCGAAGGTGTCGATGCCGGCCTGGTTGACCGAGCCGTCGGCGTTGGTGGCCATCGAGTAGAAGCCGCCGGACGCCACTCGGTTGCCGTCGTCGCCGAAGTAGCCGCCGGTCTCGGCCCAGCCGCCGACCGAGATCAGCGTCTTGACGTCGGGGTACTGCTTCTTGAACTTGTTCAGCAGGTTGAAGTGGCCCTTGTACGGGAGGGCGGGATCCATCTCGGCGCCCGCGACACCCGGCCAGGTCATCCCGGTGGCGGCGTTGTTCGCGTTGTCCGTTCCCACCGAGATCTTGTTGTCGCTGCCCACGTGGGCGAAGGCGTAGTTCAGGTGGGTGACCTTGGACCACGGGACGTTGTTGGCGAGGTAGGCGGGGGTGCCGTCCTTGCCGGTCCGCCAGCCCGTGAAGTATCCGATGACGCGGCGCTGGTGGTCGGCGCCCATCTTCTCGCGGCCCTCGGAGTCGTAGACCGAGCAGTACGGGACGTCGACGCCGGCCGTCTTGTAGAGCCCGTCGGGTCGACAGCTCTCTTCCCCGGACTCCGCCTGGGGGGACCCCCAGGCTGCATGCGAAAACGTCGTCGACAGCGCCGGTAGCAGCAGTCCGGCGATCGCGGCGCCGGATGCCAGGAGCATCGCTCTCGTACGTGTGGGGGACGGCATGGTGCCTCCTGGGGAGGGGAGGATGGCGGGACACGAAGGACACAACAGGCGGAGAAGTGGTGCGTGTTGGCCCGTGACGTGCGCACATCTGACGGGCTGTCTCCCAGGGAGGGTGAAGGGAACGTTAAGAGGACTAGACCACCCAGTCAATAGGTCTGGACCAACCTCGGACGGACTTGACGGACTCCCGCACAGTCGCCCCTCTGTGACCCAGGCCACAGCCCCCGGCTCGCGTGGCCGTCGATCGCCCGTGGCAAACTGGCTCCAGTACCAGTAAGCAGCGCACTCCGGGGTCGGTGTAATTCCGAACCGGCGGTATAGTCCGCGACCCGTCCGCAGCCAGCGGCCGGTTGACCAGGTGAAATTCCTGGACCGACGGTGAAAGTCCGGATGGGAGGCAGTGCGCGGCGGGCCAGTCACCGGTACGCCGCCGTCGGCGGTTCATCGGCGCATCCCTGTGGATGCGTCCGAGCGGACCGTTTCTCCGGCCTCGGCGTCCCCGCGTGAGCTGTACCGCTTCATCTGTCGTATCCCGACAGGCCCCGGAGTCCGTGCCCGATGGAGGCAGGAGGACCCGGTGGCGACCCACGCCGCGCACGCACCGCACGACGCCGACGCGCAGGCCATGCGCCGCGCCATCGAGCTCGCGGCCCGTGGACTCGGTTCCACCAGCCCCAACCCGGTCGTCGGCTGCGTCATCACCGACGCCGCGGGCACCATCGTCGGCGAGGGCTGGCACGAGCGCGCCGGCGGCCCGCACGCCGAGGTCCACGCCCTGCGCGCGGCCGGCGGAGCGGCCCGCGGCGGCACCGCCTACGTCACCCTCGAACCCTGCAACCACACGGGTCGTACGGGCCCCTGCGCCCAGGCCCTCGTCGAGGCCGGCATCACCCGCGTGGTCTACGCCGTCGCCGACCCGAACCCGCAAGCCAGCGGTGGTGCCGTCACCTTGCGCGCCGCCGGGATCACGACCGAGGGCGGAGTGCTGGAGGCCGAGGCCGAGGCGGGCAACACCGCCTGGCTCACCTCCGTACGGCTGGGTCGCCCGCACGTGACCTGGAAGTACGCCGCTACCCTCGACGGCCGCAGCGCCGCCGCGGACGGCAGCAGCCGCTGGATCACCTGCCCGGAGTCCCGCGCCGACGTCCACCGGCTGCGCGCCGAGGCCGACGCCGTCCTCGTCGGCGGCGGCACCCTGCGGGCCGATGACCCGCACCTGGCCGTGCGCGGGATCGAGGGCGCCACCCAGCCGCTGCGCGTCGTCCTGGACACCCGCGCCGCACTCCTGCCCAGTGCCCGCGTCCTCGACGACGCGGCGCCCACGCTGCTCGTCGTCGGCGAGGACGCCGACGCCCGGCACCTGCCGGGCGTCGAACTGCTCCGGCTGCCCCTGCACGACGGGCGCATCGCCGTCCCCGACCTGCTCGCGCAGCTGTACGCCCGCGGCGTGCGTTCCGTCTTCCTGGAAGGCGGCCCCACCCTGGCTGGTGCCTTCCTCGCGGCGGGCGCCGTCGACCGGGTCATCGGCTACCTCGCCCCGGCGCTCCTGGGCTCCGGCCCCGCCGCTCTCGCCGACGCAGGCATCACCACCATCGCCCGCGCGGTCCGCCTCGACATCACCGAGGCCGTCCGCGTCGGCGCCGATCTCCGCATCACCGCCGTCCCCGAAGCCGCCCCCACCACCGCCCCCAAGGAGCACTGAGTGTTCACCGGAATCGTCGAAGAACTGGGCGAGGTCACCGCCGTCGAGCAGCTCTCGGAGGCCTCCCGCTTCCGCCTGCGCGGCCCCGTCGTCACTGACGGCGCCAAGCACGGTGACTCCATCGCCGTCAACGGCGTCTGCCTGACCGTCGTGGAGACCGCCGACGGCGAGTTCACCGCCGACGTCATGCAGGAGACCCTGAACCGCTCCAGCCTCGGCGCCCTCCAGAAGGGCTCGCGGGTCAACCTGGAGCGTCCGATGGCCCTCGGCGGACGACTCGGCGGCCACCTGGTCCAGGGGCACGTGGACGGCACCGGCGAGATCCTCTCCCGGACTCCCTCGGAGCACTGGGAGATCGTGAAGGTCTCGCTCCCGCAGAACCTTTCGAGGTACGTCGTGGAGAAGGGCTCCATCACGGTGGACGGCGTCAGCCTCACCGTGGTCGAGGCCGCCGCCGACTACTTCACCATCAGTCTCATCCCCACCACCCTCGCGCTGACCACGCTCGGCATCAAGCAGCCCGGCGACCCGGTCAACCTTGAGGTCGACGTCCTCGCGAAATACGTCGAACGCCTGCTGGCCGCCGGCGTCGACCCGCTGACCGCGACGTCCGACGACCGGCAGGAGGAGACCCGGTGAGCGCCCTCAGCTGGCTCAACACGGAGGCCTTCACGGTCTTCGAACAGAAGGTCATCTGGTCCGACATGATCGGCAACCTGATCGGCCTGGCCGCCCTCGCCCTCGGCTGGCGCCGCTCCCTGTGGACCTGGCCCGCCCAGCTGCTGTCCGGCCTGATCCTGATAGCCGCCTACGCCTCGGCCCACCTCGCCGGCGGCGTCGGCAAGCAGCTCCTCGTCATCGGCGTGGCCGTGTGGGGCTGGCGTGCCTGGCAGCTCGGCAAGCGGCAGGCCCAGGACGGAACCCTCGCGGTGCGCACCGCCACCTGGACGGAGCGCGGGCTGCTGCTCGCCGGCGCGGCCCTCGGCACGCTCGCCGTCGGCGGCCTGTTCACGCTCTTCCCGAACCTGTCGTGGAGCCCGTGGGCCGACGCCTACATCTTCGTCGGCACGATCGTCGCGATGGTCGCCCAGGCCCGCGGCCTGGTCGAGTTCTGGTTCGCCTGGCTCCTGGTCGACCTGGTCGGCGTCCCGCTCGCCTTCACCAACGGACTGGCCTTCTCCGGGCTCGTCTACGTCGTCTACTTCGCACTCGTCCTGTGGGGTGCCCACGACTGGTACCAGCGCTCGCGCACCACTCCCGCCCCGGCCCTGGAAGGAGCAACGGCATGAACACCCTCAAGCCCGTGCCCGACATCGACGCCGTCCTCGACGCGACCTTCCGGCTCGACCCCGTCGAGCAGGCCATCCGTGACATCGCGGCCGGCCGCCCCGTCGTCGTCGTCGACGACGAGGACCGCGAGAACGAGGGCGACCTCGTCGTCGCCGCCGAGAAGGCCACCCCCGAGATCGTCGCGTTCATGATGAGCGAGTGCCGCGGCCTGATCTGCGCCCCCATGGAGGGCCCCGAGCTGGAGCGGCTCGAACTGCCGCAGATGGTCCAGAGGAACACCGAGTCGATGCAGACGGCCTTCACCGTCTCCGTCGATGCGAGCGCCGCCCACGGCGTCTCCACCGGCATCTCCGCCGCAGACCGCGCCACCACCCTGCGGATGCTCGCCGACGGCGTCTCCGAGCCCTCGGACTTCGTGCGCCCCGGCCACGTCTTCCCGCTGCGCGCCAAGCCCGGCGGCGTGCTGGTCCGCAACGGCCACACCGAGGCCGCCGTGGACCTCGCCCGCCTCGCGGGCCTGCGTCCGGTCGGTGCGATCGTGGAGATCGCCGGCGAGGACGGCGTCATGCTGCGCCTCCCGGAGCTGATCCCGTTCGCCCGCAAGCACGGCCTGACGATCATCTCCATCGAGGACCTGATCGCCTACCGCCGCTCCGCCGAGCCCACCGTGCGCCGCGAGGCCCAGGTCACCCTGCCGACGGCCCACGGAGACTTCACCGCGTACGGCTACCGTTCCACCGTGGACGGGGTCGAGCACGTCGCCCTCGTCCACGGCGAGATCGGTGACGGCACTGACGTCGTGGTCCGGGTCCACTCCGAATGCCTGACCGGCGACATCTTCCACTCCCTGCGCTGCGACTGCGGCCCCCAGCTGCACGCCTCCATGGCCCGCATCAAGGCCGAGGGCCGCGGCGTGGTCGTCTACCTGCGCGGTCACGAGGGCCGCGGAATCGGACTGGTGTCCAAGCTGCGCGCGTACGAGCTCCAGGAGCGGGGTCGCGACACCCTGGACGCCAACCTGGAGCTCGGTCTGCCGGCCGATGCCCGCGACTACGCCGCCGGCGCGCAGATCCTCGCCGACCTCGGCGTCAAGAGCGTCCGGCTGCTGACCAACAACCCCGACAAGTCCGCAGCCCTCGTACGGCACGGCATCACGGTCTCCGACCGGGAGGCCATGCCGGTGGAGGCGGGCGAGCACAACCTGCGGTACCTGCGCACCAAGCGGGACCGGATGGGCCACGACCTGCCGTGGCTGGACGGGGTCGCGACCACGTCCGCCTGCGGCAACCAGTAAGCACGTACACCCGGCACGAACCACACGAACCACACGAACGATCGAGGAGCACAGCTGTGAGCGGCAAGGGCGCACCCGAACTGAGCGTAAGGAACTGCGGAGACCTCCGGGTCGCGGTCATCGCGGCCCAGTGGCACGAGAAGGTCATGGACGGGCTCGTCGACGGCGCCCTGCGTGCCCTGCACGAGCTGGGCATCGACGAGCCCACCCTGCTCCGCGTTCCCGGCAGCTTCGAGCTCCCGGTCGTGGCGAAGGTACTGGCCGGTCGCGGTTACGATGCCATCGTCGCCCTCGGAGTCGTCATCCGCGGCGGCACCCCGCACTTCGACTACGTCTGCCAGGGCGTCACCCAGGGCCTGGTGCAGGTGTCGATCGACACCGGAGTCCCCGTCGGCTTCGGCGTACTGACCTGCGACAACGACGAGCAGGCGCTGGACCGCGCCGGGCTTGAGGGGTCGAACGAGGACAAGGGGCACGAAGCGGTCATCGCCGCCGTCTCCACTGCTGCGACCCTGCGGTCCGTCAGCGAACCCTGGCGCTGAGTGGCGGCGGGAGACCCGTATTCTGAGGACCATCATGGCGAACAAACCCACCAAGAGCTTCGAAGAGCTCTTCACCGAGCTCCAGCTCAAGGCCGCCACCGGCGACCCCAGTACCTCCCGTACCGCCGAGCTCGTCGGCAAGGGCGTCCATGCCATCGGCAAGAAGGTCGTCGAGGAGGCCGCCGAGGTCTGGATGGCCGCCGAGTACGAGGGCAAGGAAGCCGCCGCCGAGGAGATCTCCCAGCTGCTGTACCACGTTCAGGTGATGATGGTGGCGCGCGGGATCTCCCTCGATGACGTCTACGCGCACCTCTAGGCCGGAGCTGAACGCGGGTCCCCGTAGGTCCTCCCGCACCACCCAAACCCATCGCACACGCACTGAAGGAAGCCCCATGCTGCGCATCGCCGTCCCCAACAAGGGTTCACTCTCCGGACCGGCGTCGGCGATGCTCCATGAGGCCGGCTACCGCCAGCGCAAGGAGTCCAAGGAGCTCGTGGTCGTCGACCCCGAGAACGAGGTGGAGTTCTTCTACCTCCGCCCCAAGGACATCGCGATCTACGTCTCCTCGGGCAAGCTCGACATCGGCATCACCGGCCGCGACCTGCTGCTCGACTCCGGCGCCAGTGCGCAGGAGATCCTCCCGCTGAACTTCGGCCGGTCCACCTTCCGCTACGCCACCAAGCCCGGCACCGCGAAAGGCCCCGAAGACTTCAACGGCATGACGATCGCGACCTCGTACGAGGGAATCGTCGCCAAGCACCTCGCCGACCAGGGCATCGACGCCTCCGTCGTGCACCTGGACGGCGCGGTCGAGACCGCCATCCAGCTCGGCGTCGCCCAGATCATCGCGGACGTCGTCGAGACCGGCACCAGCCTGCGCAATGCCGGCCTGGAGGTCATCGGCGAGCCGATCCTCACTTCGGAGGCCGTGGTCATCCGGGGCAACGGCACCGACGCCGACAACCCGCAGGCCCAGCAGTTCCTGCGCCGCCTCCAGGGCGTCCTGGTCGCCCGCAGCTACGTGATGATGGACTACGACTGCCGCGCCGAGCACCTCGAACGCGCCGTCTCCCTCACCCCGGGCCTGGAGTCGCCGACCGTCTCACCCCTGCACAACGAGGGTTGGGTCGCCGTCCGTGCGATGGTCCCCGCCAAGGAGGCGCAGCGGATCATGGACGACCTGTACGAGCTCGGTGCGCGCGCGATCCTCACGACCTCGATCCACGCCTGCCGTCTCTGACCCGTACGTCACCCGATCCGTACGTCCCCTCCAGAAGGCATCACCAGCATCATGGCCGAGTCCGCCGCCCCATCCGCACCGCCCGCCCTGCCGGTCACCTTCCGGCCGACCCGCACCCGGGTCGTCCTGCTGAGCGTCGGGCTCGCCATGTTCGCCACCATCACGGCGATCGCCTTCCTCCTGGAGAACCTCAGCCCGGGGGAGCGGATCAGCTTCGTCTTCACCGCCGTCCTGCTGACCTCCGTCCTCGTTCTGCTCAGCCGCCCCAAGGTCGTCGCGGACGAGGCGGGCGTGACCGTGGTCAACCTGACCAACACCCGCCGCCTGGAGTGGGCGCAGATCCTGCGCGTCAACCTCCGACCCGGCGACCCGTGGGTGTTCCTGGACCTCAGCGACGGCACCAGCCTGCCCGTCCTGGGCATCCAGCCCGGGGTGGCCAGGCAGCAGGCCATCGGCGACGCCCGCGCCCTGCGCGCCCTCGCCGAGACCTTGGGAACCGGGCCGCGCGACCACTGAGCCGCCCCCGGGCTGACCTCGAACCGCCCTCCCGCCGGTCTCGGGCGGGGCACCGGAGCGACAACCGACCGCTGCGTCCCATTGCGGCGGCGATCTCAATGACTACCCTGGTGCGGGGCGCAGCTGTGCGCCCTCCCACCGGCCCTGGGACCCCGTGGCCCGTGGGCACCTACGACTCGAGGAGTGACTCCCTCCAGCAATGGACGGATCGTCCGGTAGTACCCGCGCCGCCCTCCCCACGGAGGCGGCGGCATGACCATCCCGCTACTCCTGCTCGTGGCGGCATTCGCCCTGATCCTCGCCAACGGTTTCTTCGTGGCGGCCGAGTTCGGCCTCGTCACGGTGGAGAGACCGGAGGCCGAGAGCGCCGCAGCGGACGGTGACCGCCGTGCGCGCACGGTGGTCGAGGCCCTGCGAGAGCTGTCCTTCCAGCTCTCCGGCACCCAGCTCGGCATCACCATCACCTCCCTCGTGGTCGGCATGCTCGCCGAACCGGCCCTCGCCGCACTGCTTGCCGGGCCGCTCGCGGCGACCGGCCTGCCCGCGGGAGCGGTCTCCGGCATCGCCGTGTTCGTCGGCATGCTGCTCGCCTCCGCCGTCCAGATGGTCGTCGGCGAGCTCGTCCCGAAGAACTGGGCCGTCTCCCGGCCGCTCCAGGTGGCCCGCTTCGTGGCCGGCCCGCAACAGGTCTTCTCCCGTGCCTTCCGGCCGGTCATCGCCGGCCTCAACGCCGTCGCCAACCGCCTCGTGCGGGCGCTCGGCGTGGAACCGGCCGAGGAGATGGCCTCCGCCCGCACCCCCGGCGAACTGGTCTCCCTGGTCCGCCATTCGGCCCAGGCCGGCGCCCTCGAACAGGACACCGCCGACCTCTTCGTACGGACCCTCTCGCTGGGCGAGCTCACCGCCCAGCACGTCATGACCCCCCGGGTGAAGGTCAGCGCCCTCCAGCACACGGCCACCGCGGCCGACGTGCTCAACCTGACGCGCGCCACCGGGTTGTCCCGGTTCCCGGTCTACCGCGAGCGCATCGACGAGGTCACCGGTGTCGTCCACCTCAAGGACGCCCTCGCCGTGCCCGAGTCCGAACGCGCCCGCACCACCGTGAGCCGGATCTGCGTCCCCCCGCTGCTGGTGCCCGGCTCCCTGCCGGTCCAACCGCTGCTGGAACGACTGCGGAGCGAACAGCCGATGGCCGTGGTCGTCGACGAGTACGGCGGCACCGCCGGGGTGGTCACCCTGGAGGACATCGTGGAAGAGCTCGTAGGCGAGGTCCGCGACGAACACGACCTCGCCGAGGACCACCACCCCGAGCTGGCAGCCGTACCCGCCGAGGACGGCCGTCCCTCCTGGGAGGCCGACGGCAGCTGCCGGGTGCAGACGCTGCGCCGGATAGGCCTGGAGGTGCCCGAAGGCCCGTACGAGACCGTCGCCGGTCTCGTCGCGGACCTGCTCGGCCGCATCCCCGCTCCCGGGGACCGCGCCGAACTGCCCGGCTGGAAGCTGTCCGTCCGTCAGGTCGGCCGCTACCGGGCCGAGCGGGTCCGGCTGGTCCGGCTGCTCCCCGCCCCCCACCCGGGGCAAGCGGAACCGTCCGGCCCCGAGCCGGTGTCCGACCGCGCGCCGGGCGCACGCCCGGCACCCCGCCCGGCAGCCCGTCCCGAATACGGCTCCCTCGCCGGGCAGCCCGCCGCCGGACAACCGGCCGCCGTGCTCAGGAACGACGTGGAAACGGCCGCCCGATGAACGCCTTGCAACTGCTCTTCGCCCTGCTCCTGGTCCTCGCCAACGGCTTCTTCGTGGGCGCCGAGTTCGCCCTCGTCTCCGTGCGGCGCAGCCAGATCGAGCCGCTGGCCGCCTCCTCCAAGCGGGCCCGCCAGGTGCTGCACGGTCTGGAGAACCTGCCGCGGATGATGGCGGCGGCCCAGTTCGGCATCACCATCTGTTCCCTGACCCTGGGTGCGGTCGCCGAGCCGACGATCTCCCGCCTGCTGGAGCCCGTCTTCCATGCGGTGCACGTCCCCCAGGGTGTGATCCACCCGCTCGGCTATGCGGTGGCCCTCGCTGCCGTGGTCTTCCTGCACCTGGTCATCGGCGAGATGGTGCCGAAGAACCTCGCCATGGCCGCACCCGAGCGGACCGCGCTCTGGTTCAGTCCGGGCCTGGTGGCGTTCGCCCGGGTGTGCGGCCCCGTCACCACCGCGTTGGGTGCCTGCGCCCATCTGGTGCTGCGCCTCTTCAAGGTGGAGCCCAAGGACGAGGTCGAGGCCGTCTACACGAGCGCGCAGCTCGGCCGGCTCGTCGAGGACTCCCGACTGGCCGGGCTCCTGGAGCCCGGCGAGCAGGAGCGCCTGGAGGACGCCCTGGAACTGGGCAGCCGCCCGGTCACCGACGTGCTGCTGCCCCGGGACCGGCTCGTCACGGTAGGCCCCTCGGCGACCCCGCGGCAGATCGAGCAGCTGACCGTCCGCACCGGCTACTCCCGCTTCCCCGTCCGCTCCGAGAACGGCGCCTTCATGGGCTACCTGCACGTCAAGGACGTGCTGGACCTCGAAGACCGGGAGCGGGCCGTGCCCCAGCGGGTCTGGCGCCGGATGACCACCCTGTCCGCCACCCTCCCGCTGGACGACGCGCTCAGCGTCATGCGCCGGGACGCCACCCATCTGGCCCAGGTCGCCGACCCGGCCGGGCGGGTCCTGGGTCTGGTCGCCCTGGAGGACGTCCTGGAGATGCTGGTCGGAGAGGTGCGCGACCCCGCGCACCGCACGGCTCTGCAGGCCCGCCGGGCACCCCGGAGCGAAGGGGCCATGGTGGGCTGAGGCCTGCCGGCCCGGGGCCGCTTCCGCGTCACAGCGGCGGCGGCTCCGGGCGGTCGCGGTCCTGTGGGCCCCTGCCCGACAGCACCTCCCCGTACGCCTGCATCAGGTCGGGCAGCCGCAGCGTCGCCAGGTCGTCCCGGGAGGGCTCGCCGGCGAAGCCCGCCAGCCGCAGGTCCCGGTAGGCGCAGCTCTTCTCGTACAGGGTGCGCAGGAAGCGGCCGTTGCCCAACTCGTCGATCCAGCCCTGCTCCACCACGTGCCCGCTGATGCTGCGCAGCTCCTCCAGGGCCTCCTCGTCCCAGCAGTCCCCGTTCGCGTCCGCCAGCACCCCACCGATCGCCGTCAGTTCCAGCGGTCGGTAGCTGGGGAAGTCCACGCGGGTGGTGAACCGCGAGGACAGCCCCGGGTTGGCGGCGAGCAGCCGGTCCATCCCGGCGGGATAGCCGGCCAGGATCACCACCAGGTGGTCCCGGTTGTCCTCGGCCCGCTTCAGCAGCACCTGGAGGGCCTCGTCCCCGTAGGCGTCGCCCTTGCTGTAGCCGGAGTTGGACAGGCTGTACGCCTCGTCCACGAACAACACCCCGCCGATCGCCGAATCGATCAGCTCATTGGCCTTCACCGCGGTCTGCCCGAGGAACTCGCCCACCAGGTCGGCCCGTTGGGCCTCCACCAGATGGTCCCCGCCGAGCAGGCCGAGCGCGTAGAACACGCGGCCCAAGATCCTGGCCACGGTCGTCTTGCCCGTCCCGGAGGGCCCGGAGAACACGAAGTGCCGTTTCGGCGGCTGCACCGGCAGGCCCTGGCCGGCCCGCAGCCGGGCCATGTGCAACTGCGCGGAGAGCGCCTTCACCTGCCGCTTCACCGGCTCCAGGCCCACCATCCGCTCCAGCTCGGCGAGCGCCTGGGCGAGCAGGGCCGGATCGGCGGGCGCCGCCGGCAACCCTCCGGGCGCGGCTTGCGGCGGAACGGCCACCTTACGGCGCGCGCCCTCCACCCGGTCCGTGGTCGGCGCCCCGAACCGCGGATCGGGCTCCGGCGCGAGCAACGGGTCGGACTCCAGCTGCCCGTCCGCCGCGACGTCCTGGACGGGGCCGCCGCCGAGGACCACGGCCGCGAAGTCCCCGCCGACCGGGGACAGACCGTGCCCGGCGTACCCCTCGTAGCCGGATCCGGCGTACCCGGCGTACCCGTCGTAGTCCTCGCTGTCCTCGATCGCCGTCAGCCGGGCCGCCGTGTCCATGAACGCCGGGTCCACCCGGTGCACCGCCCGGTACAGCGGCAACGCCGCCGCGCTGCGCCCGGTCCCCTCGTGCGCCCGCGCCAGCCAGTACCGCAGTTCCTTGCGCTGCGGCTGCTCACTGCGGCACCGCATCAGGGCCGCCGACAGCATCGGCTCGGCCTGTCCGTACATCTCCAGCCGGACCCGGGCCATACCGCCGAAGAGTCCCGCCTCGATCCCCAGGAGCGGATCGTCGACGAGCGGCTCGGTGTGCCGGACCAGCTGTTCCCAGTCCTTGACCAGGTAGGCGCGGCAGGCGTGCAGGAACCGCACCTGAAGGTCGGTGTCCACCGGTGGGAGGGCGGCCAACGCCTGGTCCAGCTCGGGTACGTGCCGGCCGTCCAGCCAGTGCGAGGCGTGGGCCAGCAGGAGGTCGCGCCGGCTCTCCAGCACCGGCTGTACCCACCAGCCCAGCCAGTACCAGGAGTTCAGTGTCCGCCGGTGCCGGGCCCGTTGCTCACCGAAGCGGTCGCGGTGGGCGTACATGCGCAATAAGGCGTTCGTGGTGTCCACCCGGAGCGCGTGCAGGCCCAGCCATGCGTCGGCCATCGAGGGATCCAGTCGTACGGCCGTCCGGAACTCCTCCTCGGCCTGCGGATACGCGCCCATGGTGCAGGCGTCGACCCCGCGCAGCCAGGCGAGTTCGGCCGGGGCGTGCGTGCCCGGCGTGCCGAAATCCATCACATCCCCCACAAGCCTGCCCCCGTGGTGCACAGCAACCCCCGCGTCGCGCCCACGAGTTGTCCACTGCGCCGATGAAATCAGGGGTGCATCGTACCTGCGGCTACGCACCATACGTAGGGTGCCGCAGGCACCGGTCGGCGACGCACCATCGGGACGCGAGGTGACTCAGGGTGAAGATTTCGGGGAGGCTCGCCCCGTGCGGGCCGGCGTAGGAGCCGGGCGGGGGCAGAACGAAGCCCCCGATCACGGGGGAACAATCGGGGGCTTCGCGTCCGCTGCGGCCTGGAAAGACCGCGCATTCAGAACGTAAGGCCGCTGCGGGGGCCAGGTCAAGCACGTCGGGGACGGCCCGCGGCAGTGGTGCTTCCGACCGCCTCAGGCCCGGGGGAGTCCGTCACCTTCCGTGACGGGAGCAGCCCTTCCGGCCGTCTCATCCGCCCCGGAAGACCACTCGTATCCCGTACCGCTCTGACGTACCAAAGTGTCGGCGAAGGGGCGCGAAGGATCATCCGAGAAGTGCGCGCGCTCCGCGCGCTCCCATCCGTCCCAGAAGTCGGAGAGTTCACGCCCGTCCCGATAACGACCGCGCCCCCAGGACTGCGCGCGCGGTGTCTCCATCCACAGCAGCCTCGCTAGGTACGGGCGCAGCGCCCGGCGGCCGGCCCCGACCCCCTCGACGAGGAGCACCGGCGAAGGCTCCAACACCCGCTCCGGGCCGAAGCGGCGCTCCACCCAGTCGTACGGGGTCCAGCGGGCCGCACGCCCGGCGGAGAGCGGTTCCAGCACCTGCGTGCGCAGTCGTTCCGGCCAGTCGAAAAGCTCCTCGTGGGTGGCCACGTCGTCCAGGTGCAGCACTGGCGCCCCGCCCAGCGCCTCGGCGAGCAGCCCGGCGAAGGTGCTCTTCCCGGACCCGGCGTGCCCGTCGATCGCGACCAGCCGCACGGGACCCAGGGACGGCGACAGACCGGCGATCTCCCGGGCGAGCGGTGCGAGCGACGGGCACGCCGGGTGCGAGAGGTACGAGGGGTACGAGGGGTGCGGCTCCACCCGGCCAGCCTACGGCTCGGTCCCGCATCACCCCCGACACGGCCCTGGCTTCGGCCTGCCGCCACCGGGAACTGGAAGGGTGGAGCGACCGAAGCACCGACCCGTCCAGGGGGAACCCCGCGATGACCGCACGCACGCCGCGCAGGGCCGTACTCGCCGCCGTACTCGCGGCGGCCACCACCGCCACGATGGCCGGTGGCTCGGCCACGGCCGCCACCCGTACCGGAGCGAACGTGCCGGCCACGGTGGACAACCTGTTCTGGTACGCGGACGGCCACTGGCGGGCCGGCACCCACCGGGGCACCGCCGCCCTCAACGGCTCCCGCCCCGGCCTGGTGATCACGACCCCGGCCGGCCGCACCGAGTACACGGACCCGCACACCGCAAAGAAGAACACCTGGGAGTACGCCGCCTGGACCTCCCCCGTACACCGGTCCTCCGTCCCCGGCACCGAGGCCATCGCCTCCTGGAACGCCCACACCCCGGCCGGCACGTGGATCCAGGTCGAACTGCGCGCCACCTACGGCACCGGCGCCACCACCCCCTGGTACGTGATGGGCCGCTGGGCCTCCGGGGACGTCGACATCCGGCGCACCTCCGTCGACGGTCAGACCGACGGCACCTCCACCGTGTGGACCGACACCCTCGCCGTCGACGCCCCGGCCCGGGCGAATGGGGTACGGATTACCGACTGGCAACTGCGCCTCACCCTGTACCGCAAGCCCGGCGCCGCCCAGGGCCCGACGGTCTGGCTGGCCGGGGCCATGGTCTCCGACGTCCCGGACCGGTTCACCGTGCCCGCCTCCGTCCCGTCCGGCAAGGCCCACGAGCTGAATGTCCCGCGCTACTCGCAGGAGATCCACGTCGGCCAGTACCCCCAGTACGACAACGGCGGCGAGGCCTGGTGCAGTCCCACTTCCTCCCAAATGATCATCGAGTACTGGGGAGGCAGGCCCACCCCCGAGGACCTGGCCTGGGTCGATTCCCGCTACGCCGACCCCCAGGTCTGCCACGCGGCCCGTTCCACCTACGACAGCGCGTACAAGGGGTGCGGCAACTGGCCGTTCAACGCCGCGTACGCCGCCACCTACAGCGGCCTCGCCGGGGTCGTCACCCGGCTCCGTTCCCTCGCCGACCTGGAGGCCGTGGTCAGGGCGGGCATCCCGGCGATCACCTCGCAGTCCTTCCGCGCCGAGGAACTCACCGGTGCGGGCTACGGCACCGCCGGCCACCTGATGACCGTGATCGGCTTCACGGCGGCCGGGGACGTGATCGCCAACGACCCGAACTCGCCTGACGACCCGGCCGTCCGGCGCGTCTACAAGCGGCGTGAATGGGAGAACGTCTGGCTGCGCACCAAGCGCTACAACGCCGCCGGCAAGGTCGCCACCGGCTCGGGAGGCATCTGCTACCTGTACGCCCCGGCCCACCCGAGCATCGCCCAGATCCTGGCGCTCAGGTCGGTGGGGGTGCTGTGAGACGAGCCTGGAATCTCCCGTTGACCGGAGGTAAAAATAAGTGGAACATAAGGTCATAAAGGGTGCATAAAGTCTTCTACAGGAGGCGGCCCACCATGACCACCCACAGCATCGAACACCACCCCGACCTCGCCGAGATGCGCTCGCGGTTCGAGCGGGTCACCAGCACCCCCGCCGCGCAGACCGTGGAGGCGCTGGCCCTCATCACGGGCCTGTACCTGGCGGCTTCGCCGTGGATCGCCGGCTTCAGCGTCTTCGGCTCGCTGGCCATCAACAACCTGATCGCAGGCCTGGCGTACTGCCTGTGCATGAGCGGACTCGGCTCGGCCTACGAACGCACCCACGCGATGGCCTGGACGGCGGTCGCGATCGGCGCCTGGACGGTTGTGGCCCCGTGGGCCATCGCCGGCGAGGTCGACACGACCCGCACCGTGGTCAGCAACGTCATCGCAGGTGGCGTCGCACTGCTCCTCGCCCTGGCCATGGTGGCCATGGCGGGACGCAAGCGTGCCTCTTCCGTCTGACACACCCGCACGCGCCGGGCCCCGACCGCACACCGGCCGGGGCCCGGCGGGCGTGCGGTCGGCGGCGTGCGGTCAGGGGCGTGATGCGTGCCACGCGTGATGCTCGTCTCTACCGCGAAAGCCGCGAACGCTGTCACATTGGACGGCATGACCGCACACAGCGCCGCACTCACCGCCCGCGCCCGCAACCTCGTCCGGACCGGTGGCCCCAAGGACGCCCCCTCCTGGCTCGAGCACGTGCTCGGCTGGACCCTGGTGGTCGTCGTCGCCATGTTCGTCACCCAGATCGGCTGGCTCTGACCTTCCCCGTCCTCGCCGCCCTCCGCTCCGGCCTGCCCGCCCCGCTGCGCAGCGAAATACGGGGAACGGGTCTGCCATACTGCGGACGTCTTATGGCAGTTCGAGGCTGGGGTCGAATTTGAACATTAGTCAACGACGCGGTACGACGGGGCGTTCGCAGGTCCGCAGGGCCGAACTAATAGCGACCGGGCGCAAGTTGTTCGCCGACACCTCGTACGACGCGCTCTCCGTGGACGACATCGCGAAGCACGCGGGCGTCGCCAAGGGACTGATCTACTACTACTTCAAGAGCAAGCGCGGCTACTACCTCGCCGTCGTCGAGGACTCGGTCGCCGAGCTCGTCGCGCGCGCCGCGGGGGAGCCTGAGCTGCCGGCCGCCGAGCGGGCGCGCCGTACGATCGACGGCTATCTCCACTACGCCGAGCACCACCGGGCCGCCTACCGCACCATCGCCACCGGGGGAGTCGGCTCCGATGCCGAGGTGCTGGCGATCCGTGACGCCGTCCGCTCCGAGCTGGTGGCCACCATCGCCGAGGGCGCTTACGGGTGCCGCACCATCCCGCCGATCGCCCGGCTCGCACTGCTGGGCTGGCTGTCGGGGGTCGAGGGGGCCACCCTGGAGTGGATCGGCGCCCTGAGCGCCACCGCCCCCGCCGACGCCCCCGATGCCGATGCCCCTGGCGCTGCCGACGGCGGCGATGTGGAACCCGGCCCGGGCGCCGGCCCGGAGTCCGGCACACAGGCCCTGCAGCAGCCGGACCGCGCCCAGCTCGGGGCCCTTTTCGTGCGCCAGCTGCGTGCGACGCTGACCGTGATCGGGGAGTTCGTCCCGGAGTTTCCGCCCCCACCCCTCCTCGAAGAAGGGTTCGAGGCGGTCGGTGATCTTGCCCCGGTGACGGGACGCTCCTGATCGGGCATACTCAAGCCGCCGCAGCCGCTGAACTGCCCCTTCCGTGATCCGGGAGGGCAGTATCGGCTGTAAGAGCACCGAGACCCGGCGGCGCGTCCCACACCTCACGCGTCGCCGCCGTGCCCGACGAGGGAGGAGAGCGCCGCCATGAACGACCGCGCCCCGCAGCCGGTGGACCGTCAGCTGCCCACCGAGGAGTCCCGGGATCTCCTCGCGCTCGTACGAGAGATCGCCCAGCGGGAAATCCGCCCCCGGGCCGCCGAAGAGGAAGACGCCGGGCGGTTTCCCCGGGCGATCTTCACCCTGCTGTCCGAAGCCGGCCTGCTCGGACTTCCGTACGCCGGCGAGCACGGCGGTGGTGAGCAGCCGTACGAGGTCTACCTGCAGGTCCTGGAGGAGCTCGCCGCGGCCCGCCTGACCGTCGGCCTCGGCGTCAGCGTGCACTCGCTGTCCTGCCACGGCCTCGCCGGATACGGCACCGAGGAGCAGCAGAAGGCCCACCTGCCGGCCATGCTCGGCGGCGGCCTGCTCGGCGCGTACTGCCTGTCCGAGCCCGCCTCGGGCTCCGATGCCGCCTCGCTGACCACCAAGGCCGTGCGCGACGGAGACGACTGGATCATCACCGGTACCAAGGCCTGGATCACCCACGGCGGGGTCGCCGACTTCTACACCGTCCTCGCACGCACCGGCGGCGAGGGCCCCAAGGGCATCACCGCCTTCCTCGTGCCGGGCGACGCGGAGGGCCTGACGGCCGCCGTGCCCGAGAAGAAGATGGGGATGAAGGGCTCGCCCACCGCCCAGCTGCACTTCGACGGGGTGCGCGTCGCGGACGCACGCCGGATCGGTGAGGAGGGTCAGGGCTTCACCATCGCGCTGGCCGCCCTGGACGCCGGACGCCTGGGCATCGCCGCCTGCGCCATAGGCGTCGCGCAGGCCGCTCTGGACGAGGCCGTTGCGTACGCCCTGGACCGCAAGCAGTTCGGGCACCCGATCGCGGACTTCCAGGGGCTGCGCTTCATGCTCGCCGACATGGGCACCAAGATCGAGGCCGGGCGGGCGCTCTACCTGGCGGCGGCGCGGCTGCGGGACGCGGGCAAGCCGTTCTCCCGCCAGGCGGCGATGGCGAAGCTGTTCTGCACGGACGCCGCCATGGCGGTCACGACGGACGCGGTCCAGGTCCTCGGCGGCTACGGCTACACCGCGGACTTCCCGGTGGAGCGGCTGATGCGCGAGGCGAAGGTGCTCCAGATCGTGGAGGGCACCAACCAGATCCAGCGCATGGTCATCGCCCGGCACCTGGCGGGCCCGGAATCACGCTGAGCCGGTTCTCCTGGGGGTGTGCCCGGCGCTGGCCGACGCCGAGCTGAACGGACTGTTCGCTGCGGCCTGGCCCGGGCGCCGGGCGGCCGCGCTCGGGCCGGTGCTGGAGCGCAGCACGGCCTGGATCGCCGCCCGCCGGGACGGCCGCCTGGTCGGCTACGCCAACGTCGCGGGTGACGGCGGCGCCGGCACACACCAGGCCTTCATCCTGGACACCACCGTCCACACCCGACGAGCGCCGGCTCGGACCCGGGGTGCGCCCGGTCCGCGCTGTCGCCGAGGCGGCGCGGAAATCCGGGGCGCAGCGGCTGCACGTGGACCGCGAGCCGCACCTCGATTCGAGGCCTTCTCCGCGCAGTGCGGCTTCCTGCCCACCGCGGCCGGGCTGCTCCCGCTCTGAGCGGGTCCCCGGCGGCCCCACGAGGTGCGGCGCCGGTCGGGTCGGGCTCGCGAGGTTCCCCGGCTACCGCCGGGAAGGCGGCGCCGCCCCCTGATCCCGCCGACTCGACCGGCCGGGCCGTTCTTGGGGCAGAAGTTTCGAGCATGGTCATACAGGGCCAACGCGTGACCCGACCCCGAGTAACCGCTCCCGCGCCCCGGGTATCCGTTCCAGGCGTCGTCGCCCGCGCGGTCCTGCGTGGCCCGCGCGGTGTCGTACATGGCGCCCTGCGCAGGGCCGCGGTGTGGCCAGACGTGCCGCACTGTCAGGGAATGGCAGGCGTACGGCCCTGGGGGGCGATATCTGACGTGCTGTCATATTCGTCCGAGTCGAGCCGAGTCGAGCCCAGAACGCGCCACCGCATCCCGTGCCACCGCGCCGCAACAGGAGGTCGGCCATGCCCGCGGGCCCCCGTACCCCTCGACGAATACCCCGCCCACCAGGCCCCGTTGTCGAGCTCCCGGCTGATCCGGACGGCCTGAACCTGCACCACTCCAGCCTCGCGACCGTGGTGCGGGGAACGTACTGCTAGGTCCGTCGAAACCGCGGACTCCGGTCGGTCCGCGCGGCGGTCGACGAACCGTCAGGCGGCCTGCGCGTGCTGCCGCATCCGCGGCAGCAGTGTCGGCGCCGGCACCCGCACGGGACGCGAGCCGGGACCGCCGACGTGCGAGAACGGCTGCGTCCGCCAGTCCAGCCCCTGCGGCAGGTCCAGCAGCACGACCTCGAACTCCGCGAGCTCTTCGAGGCCCGTGCCCACGGTCGGCAGCGCGTCGGAGGCCGGACGGCCCGTGCCCGCGCACACCGTGAGCCCGAACGGGTTCCAGGGGGTCAAGCAGAGCGCGTGCTCCGGCAGGTACTCCTCGTCCGCGACGAGGGCGATCGACTGACCGCAGTCCGGGCAGATCGCGTGGTGGATCTCGAAACCCTCGACGTCTTCGAGGTACTCCGCGTCGGCGTACTCGGTTTCGTCGGGTTCCAGGGGCTCCGGTTCGATGCGACCGGCGCGCTTGGTGTTCAGCATGGATGTACTCCCCCTTGGCGGGGCCGGGCGGGTAGGTTCTACGGCCTCGGCCACACCAAGCACTTCCCGTCGCGCGGCACGAGTAACCACAACATCGAGGCGTACGCCTGCATACCCTTGTGGCCTTGGTCACATGCCCGCCGAAGGTGCCACTTGTGAGCGGACAGCACTGTGCCTGGAGCGCCCTTGGGCCTTAGGTTGAGCGGCTATGAGCGCAATGGAGGAGCTGGACCGCCAGATCGTGGATCTGCTCGTGCGGGACGGGCGGATGAGCTACACGGACCTGGGCAAGGCCACGGGACTGTCCACGTCGGCAGTCCATCAGCGAGTACGCCGTCTTGAGCAGCGCGGGGTGATCCGCGGATACGCAGCCGTGGTCGATCCCGAGGCCGTGGGCCTGCCCCTGACGGCCTTCATCTCGGTGAAGCCCTTCGACCCGAGCGCCCCGGACGACATCGCCGAGCGGCTGGCCGGCGTACCGGAGATCGAGGCCTGCCACAGCGTCGCCGGCGACGAGAACTACATCCTGAAGGTCCGCGTCGCGACCCCGCTCGAACTGGAAGACCTCCTGGGCCGCCTGCGCGCCCTGGCTCACGTCTCGACCCGCACGACGGTGGTCCTGTCCACCCCGTACGAGGCCCGCCCGCCCCGGGTGTGACCCGGTGGCCGCGCCCGGTGGTGGGGGCGCGGTCGAGGACGGCCCGCGGACCCGCGAGACTGGTGCGCATGACTGACCGCACCGCCAGCTCCGTCGACGCCGCCGGGGCCCCCGCATCCGAACGGACCGTCCTCCTCCGCGGGGGCGAGGTCCACAGCCCCGCCGACCCGTTCGCCACCGCGATGGTGATCGAGCGGGGACACATCGCCTGGGTCGGCTCCGAAGGCGCAGCCGATGCCTTCGCGCAGGGCGTGGACGAGGTCGTCGACCTCGACGGGGCGCTGGTCACACCCGCCTTCACCGACGCGCACGTGCACACCACCTCGGCCGGGCTGGCCCTCACCGGCCTGGACCTCACCGCTGCCACCTCCCTCCCCGACGCCCTCCGCCTCGTCCGTGCGTACGCCGCCGACCGGCCCGGCGACCGGGTGCTCCTGGGGCACGGCTGGGACGCCGCCCGCTGGCCCGAGCGCCGCGCGCCCCGCCGCGAGGAGCTCGACGAGGCCACCGGGGGCCGCCCCCTCTACCTCAGCCGCATCGACGTGCACTCCGCCGTGGTCACCACCGCCCTGCTCGACCTCGTCCCGTCCGTCTCCGTCCGCGATGACGAACCGCTGACCCGGGACGACCACCACGCCGTCCGCAGGGCCGCCCTTGCGGCCGTCACCCCCGCCCAGCGCGCCGAGGCCCAGCGGGCCGCCCTCGACCGGGCCGCTTCCCTCGGCATCGGCTCCGTCCACGAGTGCGGCGGCCCCGACATCTCCTCGGCCGAGGACTTCGCGGACCTCCTCAACCTCGCCCGCGAGAGGCCCGGACCGCGCGTCTTCGGGTACTGGGCGGACCGCGACCTGGAGCAGGCCAAGGCGCTCGGCGCCATCGGCGCCGCCGGCGACCTCTTCGTGGACGGCGCCCTCGGCTCCCACACCGCCTGCCTGCACGCCCCGTACGCCGATGCGGGCCACACCGGCACCGGATACCTCGACGCAGCCCAGGTCGCCGAACACGTCGCCGCGTGTACCGAGGCGGGCCTCCAGGCCGGTTTCCACGCCATCGGCGACGCCGCCCTCACCGCCGTCGTCGACGGCGTCCGCGCCGCCGCCGACCGGGTCGGTCTCGCCCGCGTCCGCGCCGCCCGGCACCGGGTCGAGCACGCCGAGATGATGACCCCCGCCACCATCGCCGCCTTCGCGGACCTCGGCCTCACCGCCTCCGTGCAGCCCGCCTTCGACGCGGCCTGGGGCGGCGAGGACGGCATGTACGCCGACCGGCTCGGCGTCGAGCGCGCCCGGACCCTCAACCCGTTCGCGGCCCTGCTCAAGGCGGGCGTGCCGCTCGCCTTCGGCTCCGACGCCCCCGTCACCCCGTTCGATCCCTGGGGCACCGTCCGCGCGGCAGCCTTCCACCGCACCCCCGAGCACCGGATCTCCGTACGGGCGGCCTTCACGGCCCACACCCGGGGCGGCTGGCGGGCCCTCGGCCGCGACGGGGCGGGTGTGCTGGTGCCCGGCGCCCCGGCCGACTACGCGCTCTGGGAGACCGCCGAACTGGTCGTCCAGGCCCCCGACGACCGGGTCGCCCGCTGGTCCACGGACCCGCGTTCCGGGACCCCCGGACTGCCCGACCTGACTCCCGGTGGCGACCTGCCGGTGTGCCTCGCCACGGTGGTCGGCGGGCGGGAGGTATTCGTACGGCCACAGGGGTGATCCGGTCGGCCTCGGTTCGATGCGGGCGACCCGACCCCGATAGGTTCGGCCGGGTCCACCACCGGACCCCCGCACCCGGCGGATCCGTCCTCTCGGCGCGCCCGTGCCCGGGGGCGAGGGAAGGTTTTGCCGGTGGGGGCCCCCGCGGTACCCGGGGGAGGGTGGCCCGGGGTCGGGGCCCGCGGTCCAGTAGACAACGGTCACGGCGACCCGCAGCCAGCGGGAGCCGGACCGGCCCGAAGGATCGCGGGCCCCGGCCACTGTTCTAAAGTCATCCTCTGTGACAGGACGTACAAGAACACGAAGGCGGACCCAGTGAGCGACGGCGGACAGCGGGGCCACGGACCGCTCGGCACGACCTTGGTGATCATTCCGACCTTCAACGAGGCGGAGAACATCGGGCCGATCGTCGGTCGCGTCCGCACGGCGGTGCCCGAGGCGCACATCCTGGTCGCGGATGACAACAGCCCCGATGGCACCGGCAAGCTCGCCGACGAGCTGGCGGCCGGCGACGACCACGTGCACGTCCTCCACCGCAAGGGCAAGGAGGGCCTGGGCGCCGCCTACCTGGCGGGCTTCGCCTGGGGCCTGGAGCGCGACTACGGCGTGCTCGTCGAGATGGACGCCGACGGCTCCCACCAGCCGGAGGAGCTGCCCCGACTGCTCACCGCGCTGGCCGGGGCCGACCTCGTCCTGGGCTCGCGCTGGGTACCCGGTGGCCGGGTGGTCAACTGGCCCAAGAGCCGGGAGTTCCTCTCGCGCGGCGGTTCGACGTACTCCCGGTTGATGCTCGACGTCCCGATCCGCGACGTGACGGGCGGCTACCGAGCCTTCCGCCGCGAGACGCTGGAAGGACTGGGCCTCGACGAGGTGGCCTCCGCGGGCTACTGCTTCCAGGTCGACCTGGCCCGCCGGGCCGTGCGCGAGGGCTTCCGCGTCGTCGAGGTGCCCATCACGTTCGTCGAGCGCGAGTTCGGCGACAGCAAGATGAGCAAGGACATCGTGGTGGAGGCCCTCTGGCGGGTCACCCAATGGGGTTTCAAGGCGCACGCGGCCAAGCTGACCGGCCAGGAGCGGCCCAAGGGCGAGGACAAGGGCGAGGACAAGGGCGAGGACAAGGGGTCGGACACGGGCGGGACCAAGGCCTGACGCCCGGTGGCCCCTAGGGGATGTCCGGTACCTCCGGCTGAAGCCGCTTTTACGCCGCCCCAGGCACACTGGAGGGTATGACGACCGGCGTTCCCCTCTCGGCCCCCCGGCGGCGCTCGCGCGGCCGTACGTTCCTCCCCCTGGCGGTCGCCGCCTGGCTGATCCTGGAGATCTGGCTGCTCGGCCTGGTCGCCGGCGCGGCCGGTGGTCTGACCGTCGCCGCGTTGCTCGTCGGCGGGATCCTGCTCGGCGTGGTCGTCATCAAGCGGGCCGGGCGGCGCGCCTTCAAGAACCTGACGGACACCTTCCAGCAGGCCCAGCAGGGGCAGCAGCCCGCCCCGCAGCAGCCGGGCAGTGGGAACGCCCTCACGATGCTGGCCGGCCTGCTGCTGATCCTGCCGGGCCTGCTGTCCGACGTGGCGGGTCTGCTCTGCCTCCTCCCGCCCGTCCGGGCGTGGATCGGACGCCGGGTGGCTGCCTCCCTGGACCGCCGGATGGCTTCGGCGTCCGCCGGGAGTTTCGGCGGCGCCTTCCAGCAGGCCCGTATCCACTACCCCGACGGCAAGATCGTCCAGGGTGAGGTCATCCGCGAGGACGGGGCGCAGTCGCCGGGCCCCGACACCACCGGTTACCGGCCGCCGCTGGCGCCCTGAGAGCGACCGGAGAAGAACGACCAGAGAACAAGCCGAGGGCCCCCGCCACGAGATCTCGTGGCGGGGGCCCTCGGCTTGTTCTCTCTGCGTCCGGCTGTCAGGCGGACTTGCGGCTGTCCCGCGGATGCACGGCAATGTTCATGGCGCCGGAACGCAGGACCGCCAGCCTCTCGGCCAGCACTTCCTCCAGTTCCTCGCGGGTGCGCCGCTCCATGAGCATGTCCCAGTGCGTTCGCGCAGGCTTGCCCTTCTTCTCTTCGGGCCCGTCCCCGTCAACCAGGAGTGCCATGGCGCCGCACGCCTTGCACTCCCACTCCGGCGGAATCTCTGCCTCAACCGAGAACGGCATCTCAAATCGATGTCCGTTCTGGCATGCGTACTCCACCGCCTGGCGCGGGGCCAGATCGATGCCGCGGTCCGTCTCGTAGCTGGTAACCACGAGCCGCGTACCGCGGAGAGCTCGCTCACTCATGAATCGTGCCTCCCGGGCTTGTCGCCCACAGGACAGGTGTCGCTGTCGTCGTCATCCGGTCAACGTCCGGTCGGCGGTATAGATTCCCGCTCCGGGTCGTGCGTCGCCCGTCGTGCCGCCCCTTGTTGTACCCACCAATGCCCGTTTTGTCACATCTGGCAGCAGATGTCACCCAACGTCTTCACTTCTTTAGCGCGCAGTAACGGTCCGCCTGGCAGGCCAAAGGCGTACACTACCGGCCCTTCGCTTCAACGTCGAAATCCGTTCGGAATTCGTATGAAGATCCGGGCCGAATCCGCGGCCGAGCGCCCGTCAGATGCGCTCGGGAACAGGATTGCCGGCCGCCTCCACCGCACGCCGCACCGGCACCCGCGCCAACAGCACGAAACCCAGTGCGAAGAACCCCACCAACGAGATGATCGCGTCCCGGTAGCTGCCCGTGACCTGGTACGTCAGGCCGAAGACCAGCGGTCCGACCCAGCTCAGCCCCCGGTCGCTCATCTCGTACGCGGAGAAGTATTCGGCCTCCTTGCCCGCCGGCACCAGGTGCGAGAACAGCGAGCGGGACAGCGCCTGGCTGCCGCCCAGCACCAATCCGATCATCGACGCCAGTGCGAAGAACCACATCGGCGTCCGGGCCGGCAGGAAGTATCCGGCCCCCAGCGTCAGTCCCCATGCGGCCAGCGAGCCGAGGATCGTCCGCTTCGCGCCGTACGTCACGGCCAGCCGACCCATGGCCAGGGCTCCCGCCACGGCCAGGACCTGTACCAGCAGCACCGCCACGATCAGCGTGGACTGTTCGAGCTCCAGCTCCTCCTTGCCGTAGATCGAGGCCTGGGAGATCACGGTCTGCACGCCGTCGTTGTAGATCAGGTAGGCCAGCAGGAACGACAGGGTCAGCGGGTAGCGCCGCATGTCCTTCAAAGTCGCCACGAGCTGCTTCCAGCCGCTGACGGCCGGCGCCGCACCGGGCTCCCGGACCACCGCCCGGTCCCGCAGCCGACGCAGCGGGACGATCGCGAAGGCCCCCCACCACAGGCCCGCCGAGGCCAGGCAGATCCGGACCGCCGCACCCTCGGAGAGGCCGAAGGAGTCGTGGCCCTGGAAGAGCACCAGGTTCAGCACGAGGACGAACGCCCCCGAGGTGTACCCGAACGCCCAGCCCCGGGAAGAGACGGTGTCCCGCTCGTCCGGGGTGGAGATCTGCGGCAGATAGGCGTTGTACAGCACCATGGAGACCGAGAGCGAGGCGTTCGCGACGATCAGCAGCAGCCCGCCCAGCAGATAGCGGTCGCCGCCCAGGAAGAACATTCCGGTCGTCGCCGTCGCACCCGTGTACGCCGCCGCCGCGAGCAGCGGCTTCTTGCGACCCGTGCGGTCCGCGAGGGCGCCCACCAGCGGCATGACCAGGACGGCCACGATCACCGAGGCGGAGACGGCGTAGGCGAAGAAGGACCCGGCCCGGACCGGGATGCCCAGCGGGTGCACGTACCCCTCGGCGTCCCCGGCGGCCTTCGCCACCGCGGTCAGGTACGGCCCGAGGAACACGGTGAGCACGCTGCTCGAATACACCGAGCAGGCGAAGTCGTAGAAGTACCAGCCGTGCTGCTCGCGCTTGCGGGCCGCGGCGGTCGCTCTGCCGTCCTCCGCCCCCGGTTCCGCTTCCTCTGTGGTCTGCGCACTCATGCGTGCCCCCTCGCTGGTCCCCGTACCGCTGCGGCCGCTCCACCGGGCGCGGCGGCCGTACGGGCGGTCAGGCCCAGGCCCCGCGCCGGTCCAGCACCGTGCGCAAGATGTCGATCCGGTCGGTCATGATGCCATCGACCCCCAGGTCGAGGAGAGTCTCCATGCGTTCCGGTTCGTTCACGGTCCACACGTGCACCTGGAGTCCCCGCTCGTGCGCGGTGCGTACGAAGCGCCGGTCGACCACGCGGATGCCTGCCTGGGTCTCCGGAACCTGCGCCGCCACCGCCCCGACCCGCAGCGCCGCCGGGATCGCGTACGAGCGCAGCCGCAGGCCGAGCACCCCGCGCACCCCGTACGAGGTCGCCAGCCGCGGCCCGGCGATCTTCTGGGCCCGGGCCACCCGGCTCTCCGAGAACGACCCCACGCACACCCGGTCCCACAGGCCCGCCCGCGCGATCAGATTGACCAGTGGGTGCAGCGCCGACTCGGCCTTGATGTCGATGTTCCATCGGGCGTCCGGGAACTCGTCGAGGAGGTCCTCGAACAGCGGGAGCGGCTCGCTGCCCCCCACCCGGGCCTCGCGGACCCTGCTCCAGGGCAGCTCGGCGATCCGGCCCCGCCCGTCGGTGACCCGGTCGAGCGTGGAGTCGTGGAAGGCGACGAGCTTGCCGTCGGCGGTGGTGTGCACATCCGTCTCGAAGTACCGGTACCCCGCGTCGGCCGCGCGACGGAAGGCCGCGACGGTGTTCTCCAGCCCGTCCGCGGCACCTCCCCGATGCGCGAAGGGGATGGGGGCCGGGTGGTCCAGATACGGATGGCGAAGGCGTACGTGCGTCACCCGCCGCAGTATGCACGCTCTCCCCGCCGGCCCGGGAGCATCGGCCTGACACCACGGTGAACGGCCCCGCGGTCTCGGTCGGCCGGACTCCCCGCGCGGCGCCCGGGCGCCTGCACGCATGGGCGGTGGGGAGCCGCCGGCGTCGCCACCCGGCCACCCGGCCTCGGGGCCACCCGCCCCCGGCCTGGTCCGGATGGCCGCCCCGTGGCACCCTGAGGCTGCTGAATCAATCCAATAGAGGTCACGCTCAGGGTCGAGCGGGGCCAATTCGATGAAGGTGGACCGGACAGCATGGCAGAGTGGACTTCGGCGGTGGGTGCCGCACAGCTCGCCCGTCTCATCACCTCCCAGCAGGAGCGGCCCGGCGTGGCCGGTGGCCGCAAGCTGCCCGCGTACCGGACCCTCGCCGACGGGATCCGGCTCCTCGTCCTCGAAGGGCGCGTCCCCGTCGCCGCCCGGCTGCCCGCCGAGCGCGAGCTGGCCGTCGCCCTCTCCCTCTCCCGCACCACCGTTGCCGCCGCGTACGAAGCCCTGCGTGGGGAGGGTTTCCTGGAATCCCGCCGCGGCGCTGGAAGCTGGACCTCCGTCCCCGCCGGGAACCCGCTGCCGGCCCGCGGCCTGGAACCGCTGCCGCCCGAGTCCCTCGGCTCGATGATTGACCTCGGTTGCGCCGCCCTCCCGGCCCCCGAGCCCTGGCTCACCAAGGCCGTACAGGGCGCGCTGGAGGAGCTCCCGCCGTACGCGCACACCCACGGCGACTACCCGGCGGGACTGCCCGCCCTGCGGCGCATGCTTGCGGACCGCTACACCGAGCGCGGCATCCCCACCATGCCGGAGCAGATCATGGTCACCACCGGCGCGATGGGCGCCATGGACGCCATCTGCAGCCTCTTCGCCGGCCGCGGGGAGCGGATCGCCGTCGAATCCCCCTCCTACGCCAACATCCTCCAGCTCATGCGGGCCGCCGGCGTCCGGCTCGTCCCCGTCGCCATGGCCGACGGCCTGGCCGGCTGGGACATGACCGTCTGGCGGCAGGTGCTGCGCGACGCCGCCCCCCGCCTCGCGTACGTCGTCGCCGACTTCCACAACCCGACCGGCGCCCTGGCCTCCGCCGAGCAGCGCCGCGCGATGGTGGAGGCGGCCCGCTCGGCCGGCACCGTACTCGTCGTCGACGAGACCATGGCCGAGCTCCAGCTGGACCCGGCGCTGGAGATGCCCCGCCCGGTCTGCTCGTTCGACCCGGCCGGCTCCACCGTGATCACCGTCGGTTCCGCCAGCAAGGCGTTCTGGGCCGGCATGCGGATCGGCTGGGTCCGGGCTGCCCCCGACGTCATCCGGAGCCTGGTCGCGGCGCGCGCGTACGCCGACCTCGGCACGCCGGTCCTCGAACAACTGGCGGTGAACTGGCTGATGCGGACCGGAGGTTGGGCCCAGGCGGTGGAGATCCGCCGCGACCAGGCCCGGGAGAACCGGGACGCCCTGGTGGCCGCGATCCGCCGGGAGCTGCCGGACTGGGAGTTCGAGGTGCCACTGGGCGGCCTGACCCTGTGGGCCCGCGCGGGCGGGCTGTCCGGCTCCCGGCTGGCCGAGGTGGGGGAGCGGGTCGGCGTACGGGTCCCCTCGGGTCCGCGGTTCGGCGTGGACGGGGCCTTCGAGGGGTACGTGCGGCTGCCGTTCACCGTCGGAGGGCCGGTCGCCGAGGAGGCCGCGGCTCGCCTCGCTGCCGCTGCCCGGCTGGTCGCGACGGGCGCGGGCGGCAGCGGGGCGGAGCCCCCGCGCACCTTCGTCGCCTGAGGCGTCCCCTCGAACCCTGCCGGTCGAGCCCGCGAGCTCCGGTGCCGTTCACCGTACGGGCGGAGGGTGCCCGTTGACCGGGCACTCCAGGCCGCCTTCGACAGCGGCGGCGAGGTACGGCGGCGGGCCGCGCGGACGTGGTCCCCGAGCGACCGTCCGGCTCGGGACCCGGGGCGTACGGGCGGCCAGCGGGCCGCATGGGCCAGCAACGTGCGCGGGCCCGCCGGTTCAGGGGCCCACGGGCCAGGGGCCGCGGGCCTGCGGCGTCTCGGCCGGGGCCTCCGCAACCGCCTCGGCCTCGACCGCCGGTCCCTGGACCCGGGCCGACGGCTGCACCAGGTGCAACGGCTTCGACAACGTCACGTGGGCCTTGCCGCCGGGAGAGGGCACAGGCCGCCCGGGCAGCAGTTCCAGCACCGCCTGGCGGTGCGCCGGGTACGTGGCGTCGTCGTACGGGTCGGGCGTCGAGGGCACCTGCAACCGGTACACGGGGCCCGAACCGAGCCGGACGTACCCGCGCCCGGGCGGCACCAGCGCCGTCGGGGTGGTGTGCGGCGGCAGCCCCAGCACGTCGGTGATCTGCTGGACTCCGGCGGCACCGAGCACGACCCGGGCCCGGGCGTGCTGCCAGACGGCGTCGTTCAGCAGCGCCAGGTGGTCGAACTGCTCGGCCACCACGACCGTGATGTGCGCGGCCCGCCCGTGCCGCAGCGGCACCTGGAGCTGGGCGAGCGGGTCGGGGCTCGCGTCCGCCGTCGCGAGGTGCGCGAGCACGCTGGGCCGGTCCAGCAGGATCCACAGCGGACGCCGGGTGTCCTCGGGCGCGGGGCGGTCCGCCTCGCGCGCCCGGTGGGTGGCGGTCAGCCGCCGCTCCGTCTCGCTGGCCGCCCATTCCAGGGTGGCCAGCGCCCCGGCCGGCCCCGACTCCACGGCCAGCACGCCCGTACGGCCGGACAGGCAGGAGAACTCCCCGCTGCCGCCGCCCTCGACGATCAGTACGTCGCCCCCGTGGTGCAGGGCCTGGAGGGCGATCGAGCGCAGCAGGGTGGAGGCGCCGCTGCCGGGCTGGCCGACGGCCAGCAGGTGGGGCTCGGTCGAGCGGGGTCCGGTGCGCCAGATCACCGGAGGCACGTCGCGCGACTCGCCGTCCTGCAGGACGGGCAGGGTCCGCTGCACGCCGCCCGCATCGGTGAAGCCGAGCACGGTCTCACCGGGCGAGGTCACGAACGGCTGGGCGGCGATGTCCGTCGGCAGTGCCGCGAGCACCGTCAGGTCGAGCTGGTTGCCCTCCTCGTCCCAGTCGAAGAGGTACTCCCGGCCCCGCCCGGACTTGGCGTGCAGCAGGGCTTCGATCCGGGCCCGGGAGGCGGCCTCGCCGTCGGTGAAGTAGGCGGGGTAGCGGATCCGGAGTCGGGTGATGCGGCCCCCCGCGTCGAAGGCGTAGTCGCTGAACGCCTTGTCCCAGTCCCCGCCGTGGGCGTAGAGCGGGTTCGGGTCCTCCGGGATGGAGAAGTAGGGGACGAGTGCCTCGTAGAGCGAGCCGAGTCGTTCGGTCTCGGTGTCGCTGGGCCCGGTCTTCACCGGGGTCCGGTCGCGCCCCTGCCAGGCCGCCGCCGCCATGAGGGTGATCAGGGCGAGGAGCGGGCCGTACGGGGCGAGCGCGACCACGAGGACGCAGGCGACTCCCAGGAACAGCGCGGGACCACGCTTGTCCTTGGGGGTCGCGGCCCACTTGCGCCGCCCGGCCGAAGCCAGGACGCGTAGGCCGCGCCCGATGGTGAGCAGCGGATGGAGGACGTCCGTGGCGCTGTCGGCGGCCGTCCGAGCGAGGTCGCGGCCCCGGGTCAGCGCCGAGGTGCCGCTGCTGAGGATGCGGGGGAGTGGGCGCCGGGCCACGGGCGTCTCCTGGAGTTGTGGTGTGGCGGGACGGTGCGGTCGGGGGACTCGGCCGGTCCGGGTGAGTCCGGTGGGTTGGACGAGCGGGCCGAGGGCGGAGTCCGGGCGTGCCCCGTGAGAAGAGGGCAGCAGCGCCGCGTGTGACGAGCGGGGTGCGGCGGGACGACAGTCATCGGCCCGCGACGTCGCCCGGACCTATCCAGACCCGCCTAGAGCTTGATCCCGCCGAGCAGGCTCGCGAGGCTCGCCGTGCTCGCCGTGATGCTCGGGGCGATGGCCGATCCGGCGAGGAAGAAGCCGAACAGCGCGCACACGAAGGCGTGCGACAGCTTCATCCCGTCCTTCTTGAAGAAGAGGAAGGCGATGATGCCGAGCAGGACGACACCTGAAATGGACAGGATCATGAGAGTTCTCCTGGTGAGTGGGGACAGTCACCATCAGTTGTTCCAGGCTCACAGGAAGTATCAATGCGATAAAAGGTGCATACGGGTGAATCAGGCCCTTTTTCACTTGGGCGGCGCAGTCCGACTGGCGCGTCCGGTCCGGAGCGGGACAACGCCGCCAACCGCCGCCACCGGGGATGCTTGCCTCGGCTGAGCCCCGTATGTGCAGGTCGGGGCGCTACTCTGGCGATTCACCCGTACGGACGCAGGGGCCTGGCCGTACGGCCCCCTGCCGTCCGGCCCGGGGAGACCCTTCAGCGTCACCAGCGAGTGAAAGGCGGTACGACAGATGAGCGAGCACGAGCCCACCCGGGGCGGCTCTCCGGACGCTCCCGACGAGGACGTCATCGAGCTGGCCACCAAGATCTTCGACCTCGCCCGCCAGGGCGAGACCGAGACGCTCGCCGCGTACCTCGACGCCGGAGTCCCGGCCAACCTCACCAACGACCGCGGCGACACCCTCGTCATGCTGGCCGCCTACCACGGGCAGGCCGCCACCGTCACGGCCCTGCTGGCACGCGGCGCCGAGGCCGACCGAGCCAACGACCGCGGCCAGACCCCGCTCGCCGGCGCCGTCTTCAAGGGGGAGGAGGCCGTCATCCGCGCCCTGCTCGCCGGAGGGGCGAACCCGGAGGCCGGAACGCCCTCAGCCGTGGACACCGCCCGCATGTTCGGCAAGGCCGACCTGCTGGAACTCTTCGGAGCCGAGTAGTCCGCTTTTGCCCGTGACCTGGCACGGTCTGACCGGCCACCGACCTCACGGGTTGGTCACGGCAGCCGTAAATGTGGTCGCGGCGCACAAACCGGCTGGGTCATCATGGCGTCGGATTCGATTCGCGGACACGGCGGACGGGCAGGAGCGGGCAGGACACGACGGGTGTCCGGGCCCACCCCCTGTGCACACCGGCCGCCCTGGTCGCGAAGCACCGACGAGAGTGAGAAGGCAATGGTCTACATCGAGCGGAACATGACGGCGGACGTCCTCACATGCTGTTACGCGGCCCTGTGAATCCCGATTCCCGGTTGCGTCCCCAGCTTGATTTGAGGCCATTCCCATGTTCGAACCAGTCATAGCGCCAAGCGGCACCCTGCTCGGGCTCCTCCAGCGGGGTCGCGGCGACGGCACGCTGCACGCCCTCGCGGCGCCCCGGTCGGAGGCCCTCGCGGCCCTCGACCAGTGCGTGCTCCGCGACCCGCGCCAGGACTGGCAGGTCGAGAACCGCTCCCTGTACTACGCCCGCCTGTACCTGGACCTCGACGGCCCCCTCGGCGAGATCGAGAACCACCTCTTCAGCGCCGACGACCTCGTCGACGACTCGGACCACCGGACCGGCCTCGCCCTGTCCGTCCTGGGCCACCTGGCCTCGTACGGCCGTGACGACGCGCTCATGCTGCTGCGCCGCTACGCCGCCTCGGGCGCCAACTGGGCCTGGGCCCTCGACGAGCTCGCCCTGCGCGACGACGACGAGGGACTGCGCGGTCTCGCCACGCCGGTCCTCGCCCGGTTCCCGGCCACCGCCGAGGGCGAGGCGCGGCTGGCCGCCGCCGTCCGTGACGCCTACGAGCCCCGGCCCTGGTGTCTGTGGGAGGAGTCCCCGCGGTACGGGGAGCGCCTGCGCGCCGCCCGGCAGCAGGGCTCCTTCGACCGCTGGCAGCGCCAACTCACGCCGAACGGGCCCCGGCCCGGCTGGGGGGTCCAAGCCGTCTTCGACTGGGCCGCCGACGGGCTGCGCCGCGGAACGCCGCTGCACGTACCCGCAGCGCGCTGTCTCGCCGCCGTCGCCGCACCCGAGGACCGCTCCACGATCCTCGCGGCCGCCGCCGGCGCCGCCGGCGAGGCCGCCCGGGCCACCGCCCTGCACCACCTGGTCCTCGCCGAACCGGAGAACCCGGCCGTACTGGACCTCATCGAAGCAGCCGGAGACGAGCCCGCCGTGGCCGCCTACGAGCGCATGTGCGGCCCCACGGCCGTCGAACGGGCCCGCCAGTGGGTCCACCGCCCCGACGCACTGGGTGCGGCCGCAGGCGCCCTCCTTGCCGCCCGCGGCGGAGCCGAGGACACGGGACTCGTCCTGGGCGCCCTGCGCTCCACCGTCCGCGGCTGCGGACCGGACTCCCCGAAGCTGTTCGCCCTGGTGGACGGGGCCGGCCGGCTCTCCATCGGCTGCGCGGCGCCGGTACTGCGCCACATCTACCGCGAGACGGCCTCCTCCCACCTGCGCGGGCGCGCGGCGCGCGCCCTGGCCAGCACGGACCCGTCCTTCGCGGCCGGCTTCGCCGTGGAGTGCCTCTGGGACTGCGAGGAGACCACCCGCGAGGTGGCCGCCCACCACGCGGAGACGGCTGACGCCCGCGTGGCCCCCAGGCTGCGCAGGCTGGCGTCGGACCCGGCCGAGGAGGAGGACGTGCAGTCCGCGGTGCGCAGCAGGATCGCACCGGAGTCGGCGGTGTAGCGTCCAGAGACCGGGACCGGGGTCGGGTCCGGGGCCCGGCCCGCCGACTCGGGGCGGGCGTGCAGTGTCGGTGGTGGCGGGTACGGGGGCCCGCCGGCAGATCGCGCCCCGTCCACGGCCGCATACCCTCGTACGCGTCAACGAGCCGACGGCGAGCAGGGGGTCTCAACGATGAGCAGGGCAGTTCGCAGACGCGTGACACCCGTGGTGGCAGCCGCGCGGGCCAGTCTCGGTTCCTACGACCACGTGGACGCCGTGGCGGTCGACGTGCCGGCCGGTACCAGCGCGGTCGAGTTCGCCCGGTCGCTGATGACGGGCAGTCCGAGGTGGGTGGGACGACTCCTCTCGCTGCGCGACAAGGCGGTGGCTCCCTTCGGCCTGCACGTGCAGGAGCGCGGAAGGGCACGGGACACCCGGATCGAACCGGGCGTGAAGCAGGGGCCGTTTCGCATCCTGGAGGTCACGGAGGACGAGGTCCTCTGTGGTGACGACGACAAGCACCTCGACTTCCGTGCCTCGTTCGCGGTGCGCCCCAAGGCCGACGGGTCGGGCCGCGAGGGCGTCTGCACGACCGTCGTCCGCTTCAATCGCCCCTACGGTCGCCTGTACTTCAGGGCCATCGAGCCGTTCCACCACCTAATCGTCGCCAGCCTCCTGTCCAAGGCCCGCCGCCCCGCCGCATGACGACCCTCGGCCTACGGGCTCTCTGCCTACGGGCTCTCTGCCTACGAGCCCCTGGGCGACGAGCCCTTGGCCCACCGGCCTCCCCGCACACCCACGAACCTCACCGGCACGCCCGGTCCCGCCTGGGCCGCGGCGTCCAGTGCCGGGCCCAGCGGAACCACCCCGACGACCGGATACCCGCCCGTCACCGGATGATCGGCCAGGAACACCACCGGCAGACCGTCCGGCGGGACCTGCACCGCACCCAGCACCATGCCCTCGCTGGGGAGTTCCCCGCCGCGGCTGCGGGCCAGCCGCACCCCGGCCTCGGTGCGGAGCCCGATCCGGTTCGACGCCGGCGAGACCCGGAACTCCGCACGCCACAGCGCGGCGATCGAAGCCGGCTCGAACCAGTCCGCCCGTGGCCCCAGTCGCAACGGCAGCACCAGCTCGCTCGGTGCCCCCGGTACCCGCAGCGCGTCCGCCCCGAGGACCGGATCCGGGCCGGTCGGGCCCACCGGCAGGACCGCCCCGCCCGTCAGCACGCCCGGCCCCAATCCCGACAGCAGGTCCGTCGAGCGGCTGCCCAGCACCGGCGGCACGGCGAACCCTCCCCGCACCGCGACGTAGCTGCGCACCCCCGACTCCGCCCGCCCCACCTCCAGCTCCGCCCCGGCCCCGAGCCGGACCGGAGCCCCCCAGGCCGCCGGCCGACCCGACACGCGTACCGCACACGGCGCGCCCGTCACCACTACCGTCACCGGAGCCAGCGCGCGCAGGCCGACCCCGTCCACGGTGGTCTCCAGCGTTGCCGCGTCCCTCCCGTTGCCCAGCAGGCGGTTGGCCAGGTCGTGCGCCCCCGCGTCCAGTGCGCCCGACCGGGGCACCCCCAGGTGGGCGTGTCCGGGCCGTCCCAGGTCCTGGACAGTGGTCAACGCCCCCGGTCGTACCACCTCCAGTGCGGCCGAAGTCACCCCGCCACCTCCTCGAACCGCACCCGTGCCCCGGGCGTGAAGAGCGCCGCAGGTATTCGATGCGGGTCCCACAGCACGGCGTCCGTGGTCCCGATCAGTTGCCAGCCGCCGGGGGAGCAGCGCGGGTACACCCCCGCGTACTCGCCCGCCAGCGCCAGCGAACCCGCCGGGACGGCCGTACGGGGGGTGTCCCGCCGGGGCAGGTGGAAGCGTTCCGGCAACCCCGTCAGGTAGCCGAAGCCGGGCGCGAACCCGCAGAAGGCCACCCGGAACGCGGTGCCTCCGACGATCACCGGCACCTCCTGCTCCGCGACGCCCCACAGCCGAGCCACCACGGACAGGTCCGGTCCGTCGTACCGCACCGGGACGGTGACCAGCGGTCCCTCGGTCTCCGCGAGCGGCGCGACCACCCAGCGCACCACCCGTTCCGCCAGCGCGTGGGGCTCCCGCACGCCGTCCAGCAGCACGGTCCGCGAGGCCGGCACCACGTCCCGTACGCCGTCCAACTCGCCCGCCTCCCGTCGCCGGAGCAGCTCCGCGTGCAGCGCCGCCACCTCCGTCGCCGAGTCCAGCTCGATCAACAGCGCCTCACCCCCCACCACCCGCGGCCTCATGCAAAGGCCTCCACCCGGACTCCGGCCGCGCCCAGTGCCTCGCGGACCCGCAGGGCGAGCTGCGCGGCCCCGGGGGTGTCCCCGTGGAGGCACAGCGAGCGCGCCACCACCGCCACCCGAGACCCGTCGGCGGCTGCCACCGCGCCCTCGGCGGCCATGCCGACCGCCCGCGCGACCACCGCTTCCGGATCGTGCACCACGGCCTGCGCCTCACCGCGCGGCACCAGTGTGCCGGCGGCCGTGTACGCCCGGTCGGCGAAGGCCTCCGGTACGGCCGTGAGCCCCGCCGCCTCGGCGGCGACCAGCAGGAGGGAGCCCGGCAGACCCAGTACGGGCAGGTCCCCGGTGCCGGCGGCCGTCCGCACTCCCGCGACGACCGCGCCGGCCTGGTCGCCGTCGTACACGGTGCGGTTGTAGAGCGCGCCGTGCGGTTTCACGTACGAGACCCGAGAGCCGGCCGCCCGAGCAAAGACCTCCAGCGCCCCGATCTGGTACGCCACCTCGTCGGCCAACTCACCGGCCGGTACGTCCATGGAGCGCCGCCCGAAACCCGCCAGGTCGCGGTACGAGACCTGCGCTCCGATCCGTACGCCCCGCTGCGCGGCCAGCTCGCAGACCTGGCGCATGATGGACGGGTCGCCGGCGTGGAAACCGCACGCCACGTTGGCGCTCGTCACGACGGACAGCAGGGCCTCGTCGTCGGTCAGCGTCCAGCGCCCGAAACCCTCACCGAGGTCGGCATTGAGGTCGATCAAAGGTGCGATCATGGAAGCCATGCGGTGAGGGTAGAACAGCGCCCGCGCCCCGGTGCCGTCTTCCCCGGAGTCCAGGAGCCGCCCGGGAAGCGTCTGGACGACGACGGGCCGACGTCTGGACGACGTCCGGACGACGACGGGCCGACGTCCGGGACCGATCAGGCCGAACTATGCCGTTTGGGATGTTGTCCGTGTCAGCGCCTAGTCTTTGTCCGTGACTCTCCCTGCCCCGGCGAAGACCCCGCCGTCCCCGGCGCCGGGCCCGGCCGCCGACGAGGGCCTGGCCCGACGGCTCCGCGCGCTCGCCTGCACCGCCCCGCTGCACGACCTCGACGTACGCAAGGCCAATCTCGCGGGCGAGTACGGGATCTACGCAATGGCGGAGGTCGCGCTCGCCGCGATCGATCTGGTCACGCTCAACATGGACTTCGACACCGGCGCCGACCACGAACAGATAGTGGCCCGGCTGCTCCCGCGCGTCGCCGCCCAGGCACCGGCCCGCCCAACGGCCGAGCACGAGCGGGTGGCCCGGTGGGTGCTCGAGAACCTGATCAACGTCGGCAGCGTGGACCGCGGCTTCCGCGCGATCTACGGCACCTTCGGACCGGACGGGGTCTACGTCCGCCGCGACTACGACTTCAAACTGATCGAGGAGGTCCCGGGCTACGGCGGCGCGGTCTACCTCCGCACGACCGACGAGGCCGTCAACGTGCTGGTCGGCGCCCTCGACACGGACGTCACCAGCGCGCAGATCGCCGCCGAGGTGAAGCTGGAGGTCCTGATCAGCCGGGGCCGTCTCGCGGACGCGCAACTCGCCGCCGAGCAGGCCCGCTACCGCACGGTCCAGTACGCCGAGACCCTGCGCCGCACCCTCGACGCCACCCGGCGCAACGTCCGGGCCGTGGACTGGCTCCGGTCCGTACCCGACATGATCGAGGAGGCCCTCGACCACGTCGCCGACCGCTACCGCCACGAGAACGCGATCCTGACGAACATCCGCAAGGCCCGCGACGAGGCCGAGGAGCCGGAGAACAAGCGGCGTGCCGCCGAACTCGTCGACATCGTCAAGGACTGCATCCGCCGCCACACCCAGCTCCAGTCCCGGCTGCTCGACGCGGGCCCGCTGTTCCGCGCCGAGCAGGACCGGCAGGCCTTCGCGGCCCCGGCGCCGCGCTCCGGGATCGACCTGTACGGCCAGCTGGTGGCCCCGATCCTGCCGCTGCCGGTGGAACAGGCCAGCCGGATCACGGACGCCTTCTTCGCATCGGGCACCGGCCTGCGCACACCCGTCTCGGTACGCGTCGCCGACCTGGTCGAGATCCTGCTCACCCCGCCGGTGGAGCGCGAGCACCTCGGAGCGGAGATGCCGGAACCGGACCTCATCGCCACCCCGGACGACAGCCGCTTCAGCGAGGAGCAGCTCGCCGCCGCGACGGAGCTCCTCGACCTGCCGCACGACGCCCCGCGCCGCCTGTCGGGCCTCCTCGCGCAGGCTCGGCTCAGCGACCCGGACCTGCCCTACTTGGTGGCCCTGTTGGCCGTCCACGCGGCGAGCCCGGCGGTCGGCACGGCCTACCGCCAGGGCGAGGAGCGGCTGCTCTTCGCAGTGGACGACGGCACGGAACTCGACGACCCCGAATTCGGCGGTGCGGACCTGATCGTCGGCACGGCCCTCCTGGACGCGGCCGCGATGACGGCGGACCGCACGGAGGCCGCATGACCACCGGCCCCGCCGGGCGAGGAACGGGTCCGGCGGCCGGCCACGGCGCCGGACCGCAACGGCCGACCCGGTCGGCCCTGCGACCCGCCACCGCCGGGGCGCGGCCCCCGGCAGCCCGCCGCCCGGGAACGCCGGGGACCGCCCCCGCTACCGGTACGGCGTGTGTCCGAGATACCAACCCGCCCGCCGCCGAAACCACCGCACACCACGAGAGGCAGTACCCGTGAGCGACCACCACGCCGAGCACCCCGCGTGGAGCGAGGCCGACGCATCGTCGGCCCCCGTCGCGCCCGCGCACAGCGCCGGGGTCACCCCTGCCGATGCCGCGGACGCGGCCCGACTCGTCGCCTTCGGGCTGCAACCCAAGCTGCTCCCGGCCCGCGACGCCGAGTACGCCGAACTGCTCCGCCGCTACCGCGAGGACCCCGCCTTCGGCCGCCTCGCCGACGCCGTCGCCACCGGCCTCGGCCTGGTCGTCCTGGAGGTGTCGCCGCGCGCCGGCATGGCCGTCGCCGCCGGTGAGGACTCCGTCTTCGCCGTCCGCATGGGCGACTACGCACGCCGCACCACCGCCGACTCCGCCGACCGGTTCCTGCACGGCCTCGCCCACCTCGCCGTGGCGGCCCTCGCCTTCCCGCGCCCCGAAGACCTCGCCGACGACGGCTATATCGGCCGCGTCACCGTCAACGGCGTCGACGCCTTCGTCCGGCAGACCTGCCGCCGCCTGGAAGAGCGCGCCGAGGAACTCGGCGAGAACACCGACCCGGCCACCGACGCCCCCGGACTCGAAGCAGCCTGGCGCGTCTACGCCCGCCGCAGCGCGACCGGCGCGACCAAGGACGCCCGCCGCCTCGCCGGCTCCACCACCGGCATCGTCGGCAAGGCCGCCGCCTTCCTCACCGACTCCGGCTTCCTCCAGCGCACCGGCGACGACGCCGGAGGCACCTACCGCACCACCCCCCGCTACCAGCTCCAGGTCCGCGACATGGCGGGCAGCGCGGCCATGGCCGAACTCCTGGAACTCGGCGTGGTCCCCGTCAGCGACGGCACCGCCAGCCTCCTCCCGCCGCCCGAGGGCGACGACCTGGAGCTCGCCGCCGACGCCGGCCTGCCCTTCCACGCCTGAGTTCCCGATCCCCGTACGACCCACGAGACACCACGAGAGTCCGCCGCCATGTACGAGCTGTCCCGAATCCGCCTCTACTCCATCGGGCCCGCCGGTGCGCGCTACGCCGACACCGTGCTCGACCTGCGCGGAGTCGGCGCGCCGGTGCCCCACCCGGCGCCCGCCCAGGCGGAGTTCTTCGAGGACGAGCCCACCGGCCCGCCGCGCCGCCCCGCGCCCGCCGGCGTCCTCTTCCTGGAGAACGGCGGCGGCAAGTCCGTCCTGCTCAAGCTGATCTTCTCGGTCATGCTGCCCGGCCACCGCAACACCCTCGGCGGCGCCAGCTCCGGCGTGCTGCGCAAGTTCCTGCTCGCCGACGACTGCGGGCACGTGGCCCTGGAGTGGCAGCACACCCAGACCGGCGAGTGCGTGGTCGTCGGCAAGGTCAGCGAATGGCGCGGCCGCCAGGTCTCCAACGACCCGCGCAAGTTCGCCGAAGCCTGGTACTCCTTCCGCCCCGGCCCGGGCCTGAGCCTGGACAGCCTCCCCGTCGCCGAGGCCACCGCCGTACGCCCGCCCGTCGAAGGCGCCTCCGGTGCCCAGGGCCGGCGCCGCACGATGAAGGGCTTCCGCGACGCCCTCACCGAGGCCGGCAAGGCGTACCCGCACCTGGAGGTGTACTTCGAAGAGATCCACGACCGCTGGAACGAGCACCTCACCGAACTCGGCCTCGACCCCGAACTCTTCCGCTACCAGCGGGAGATGAACGCCGACGAGGGCGAGGCGGCCGGCCTCTTCGCGGTCAAGAAGGACTCCGACTTCACCGACCTGCTGCTGCGTGCCGTCACCGACACCCGCGACACCGACGGCCTCGCCGACCTGGTCCACGGCTTCGGCAACAAGCTCGGCCGACGCGCCGAGCTGATGGCCGAACGCGACTTCACCGCCGGCTCGGTGGACCTGCTCACCAAGATCGTCGAGGCCGCCGGGACCCGAGCCCGACTGCGCGACGTCCACGCGGGCGCGGAACGCCGCACCCGAACCCTCGCCCGGCGGCTGTCCGCCCGCGCCGGCGAGGAGCGCGCCCGCGCCGCCGACCTCGCCCAGCGCGTCACCGACGCCGCCCACCAGGTCACCTCCGCCGAGTCCGCCCGGGCCCGCAGCGCCGCCGTCTCCGCCGAACTCGCCTACCGGCACGCCTCGCTGGCCCTCACCGTCGCCGACAAGGCCGCTGCGGCCCAGCGCCGCGAACTCCTCGAAGCCCGCACCCTGGCCTCCGCCTGGCAGGCCGCCGAGATCGTGCTGCGCCACCGGGCCGCCGCCGACCGCTCCGCCCGGGTCGCCGCGGCGATCCTGGAGGCCGAACGGGACGCCGCCCCGGCTCTGGCCGCACGCGCCACGGCTGCCGCCGAGCTCGTACGGGCCCTGCACACCGCCGCCGAGGACGGCGAGCGGGTCGCCAATGAGGAAGAGGAACGCTCCGCCGCCCTCCAGGAGGCGGGCGAGGCCGCCCACCGTGACGCCACCGCCGCCGCCACGGCAGCCCAGCGCGCCCGCAGCGAGGCCGAACACCTGCGGGCCCGGCTCGCCGAGGTCCAGCAGGAGACGGCCGAGGCCGTCCGTGCCGGCTGGCTCGACGACTCGGCGCCCGACGCCGACCCCGCCCGCGCCGCGCTCGCCGCCAGCGACGCCGAGAAGACGGCCGTCGCCGCCTGGGACGAGGCCCGCGACGCCGCCCGCAGCGCCGCCGACGCCGCACGCGAGGCCGCCGCCGCGGAATCCCGCGCCGAACTCACCGCCGCCCGTGCCGCGGACGCCGCCGACGCGGCCGAAGCCGCCCACGCAGCGGAACAGCGCGCGGCTGCCTCCCTCGCCGCCTCCCCCCGCCTGGCGGCCCTCCTGGGCCTCCCGTCGGCCCCCCATGTCTCGGTCCCGGGCCCCCGCACGGGTGACGCCACCGCCGGGTCCGCAGCAGCCGGAGCGCACAGTGCGCACGGCTCCGGGCAAACCCCCGACGCGCCCGCCGGAGGGCTCAGCGCCGAGGACCTCGATCGGAACGCCGACGACCTTCGCGCCCTGCTCACCGACGGCGTCGCCTCGGCCGAACGCCAGCTGTTCGAGCTGCGCACCGCCGCCGCCGACGACGCCCGCATCCTCGGCGCCCTCGGCGACGGCGGACTGCTGCCGCCCGGCCCCGACGTCCTCGCCACCGTCGAGTACCTCGGCGAGCACGGCATTCCGGCGCTGCCCGGCTGGCGCTACCTCGCCCAGTCCGTGGACCCGGCCGACCACGCCGCCGTCCTCGCGGCCCGCCCCGAGCTCGTCGACGGCGTCGTCATCACCGACCCCGACACCCACTCCCGGGCCCGCGAGGTCCTCTCCGGCGCCGCACTGCTGCCCCGCTCGACCGTCGCCGTCGGCACCGCCGCCGCCCTGCTGGCACCCGTGCCCCCGGCCGGCGACGACTCCACCTCCGCCGTTTTCCTCGTACCGCCGAACCCGGCCATGCACGACGAGCACGCCGCCGACGAGGAGCGCCAGGCGCTGCGCACCCGCGCCACCGCCCGCGACACCGAGATCCGCGACCTGGCCGCCCGCCTCGCCGGAGACCGCGAGCTCGCCGCCCGCCTCTCCTCCTGGCGCACCGGCTGTCCGCCCGGCCGCCTCGCCGAGCTGGCCCGGCAGGCCGGGGCCGCCCGCGCCTTCGCCGAAGAGGCCGACGCCGAGCTCGCGGAGGCCCGTACCGTACGCGCCGAAGCAGACGAGGCAGCCGCCGACGCCGCCCGCGTCCGTGACGAGCGCCAGGACTCCGCCCAGCGGGCCCGCCGCGCCGCCGACGCCCTCGCCGGCCTCGCCTTCCGGCTGCGCGAGCGCACCGGCTGGCAGGCCAAGGCCCGCGAACTCGCCGACGAGGCCGCCGAATCCGAGGCCCGCGCCGAGGCCTGTCTCGACCGGGCCCGCGCCGCCGACGAGGACCGCCGCGCCGCGCAGCGAGCAGCCGACGACGCCCGCCGCACCGCCCGCGCCCTGCGCGCCGAGCGCGCCGAAATCGCCGGCGCCCCCGACCAGCTCCCCGAGCACGACGCACCGCGTGCGCCGCTGCCCGACCTCCGCGAGGCCTACCGGGCCGCATCCCGGCTCTACGAGAAGGTCGGGGTCGGCGCCGACCTGCGCGCCGAACAGGCCCGCGCCGAGAGCGAGGAGAGCGCCGCCCTCGCCGAACTCGACCGGCTCACCAACAAGGTCCGCACCCGCGCCGCCCAGCTCCTCGAAGGCACCGACGGGGCCGACGGCCCCTCCCGCCAGGCAGCCGCAGCCCGCGCCGAGTCCCTCGTACAGATGCTGGAGACCCGCGCGTCGACCGCCAGCGAGCAGCTCGGCCGACTGCGCGGCGAGGCCGAGCGGCACGCCCCCACCGAGGGCGAGGCCCACACCGACCTGCCCGAGGAACTGATCCCCCGGAACGTCGAACAGGCGCAGGTCCTGCTGCGCACCGCCACCGCCCAGCTCGCCGCGCACACCACGGCCGTGGAGACCGCCCGGGCGGCCCACGCCGACCTGCTGCGCGCCCACCGCGCCGCCGAGGACGGAGCCGGAGGCTTCGACGAAACCGCGGCCATGCTCCGGGACCAGCTGCGCGACCACACCCACCAGGACGACGAGCAGGAGCCGTCGGCCCACCCGGGCACCCTGGAGGAAGCCCGGCAGTCCGCCGCCGAGGCCCGCCGCTCCCTGCGCGGCTGTGCGGCCGACCTCTCGGCCGCCGAATCGGCGGTGCGCGAGGCGAGCGACGTCCTGGTCCGCCACGCCAACGCCAACCGCTACGAGCAGGTGCGCACCCCCGCGCGCCAGCAGATCCGCGAACTGCCCGCCTCCGCCCTGCCCGAGCACGCCGCGGCCTGGGCGGCGGCCTTCGCCCCCCGGCTGCGCGTCCTCACCGACGAGCTGGCCCAGCTGGAGCGCAACCGCGACAGCATCGTCGACCGGCTGCGCGGACTGGTGGAGTCCGCCCTGGCCACGCTGCGCTCCGCCCAGCGGCTCTCCCAGCTCCCCGAGGGCCTGGGGGAGTGGTCGGGCCAGGAGTTCCTGCGCATCCGCTTCGAGGAGCCCGACCAGGCCACCCTCACGGAGCGGCTGGGCGAGGTCATCGACGAGGCGACCCGCACGGCCGTGAAGAAGAACAGCAGCGCCTCCTTCGGCGAGGGCCGCCGCGACGGCATGTCCCTGCTGCTGCGCGGAGTCCAGGCGGCCCTGGAGCCCAAGGGCATCTCGGTCGAGATCCTCAAGCCGGACGCGGTGCTGCGCGCCGAACGCGTGCCGGTGGGCCAGATGGGCGACGTCTTCTCCGGCGGCCAGCTGTTGACCGCCGCGATCGCCCTGTACTGCACGATGGCCGCGCTGCGCAGCAACGACCGTGGCCGCGACAAGCACCGTCACGCGGGCACGCTGTTCCTCGACAACCCGATCGGGCGCGCGAACGCCACCTACCTGCTGGAACTCCAGCGGGCCGTGTCCGACGCGCTCGGCGTCCAACTGCTCTACACGACCGGTCTGTTCGACACCACGGCCCTCGCCGAGTTCCCGCTGGTCATCCGGCTGCGCAACGACGCGGACCTGCGGGCGGGCCTGAAGTACATCAGTGTCGAGGAGCACCTGCGTCCCGGTCTGCCCCAGCAGTCCGCGCAGGAGGAGACCATCCACGGCGAGATCACGGCGACCCGTATGTTCCGCCGCTCCGCCGTCGGCTCCTGACCACGGCTCCGCGCGGGCGCCCCGCCGGCCCCGCGCGGGTCCGGCAGGGCACCCGCACGGGTCAGCCCCGGCCCGTGCTCGCCCGGTACCGCCGGTCGGCGGTCGCGGCCGGCCAGGCGGCCGGCCGGCTGGCCCGGCCCTCGCCGCCGCGCGGTATTCGGCCCGTCCGCCCGCTCGGCTCCGGGCGGGTCTCCCGGCGGACCCGACGCCGCTCGCGCCGACGGTCCCGCGCCGTGCTGCTCGGTTCCGACACCACGCCGTACCGCTGGTTCCACATCTGCCGGGTGATCAGTACGTCCAGCACACCCCAGGTAGCCACGACGGTCCCGGCTATCGCACCGAGCGCCATCGGGAAGGCCAGCCAGGACCCGGTGAGCATGAGGAAGAACGTGATCGTCGCCTCGGTCAGCGTGAGGGCCACTATCAGTACCGCCCGCACCGCCGACTGACGCACCGGGTCCGGCATCCGGCGCTGCCGGGCCGGCTCTTCCTCCCACAACGACCGCCCCGGCGCACCCACCACCGGGCCGGTGTCCTCGTCCATCCCCATCGCACGCTCCCACCCCGACGAATCCCCTCGAACAGGTAGACGTTTCACGTCGCCGAGAGATTCCCGTATCCCGGACCCTTCCCAGCACCTGCCCATCCCGGAACGAAGAATTCCAGCCATCCATTCGGTTGCAGGTACGGATACCCCACCAAGTGTCATCTACCGCATAACGGGCCGCTCTTGACCGGAAGTATCGGACAACTGGTGATCTTCGCCCAGTGGTCCGGCCGAAAACGTCCGGACACGCCTTCGAAGCCGGCCCGCGGCAGTAGTAGGCTCACGCCGTTTAAATGACGGAACACCAACCCCCGACAACGGGGTTGAGCTGGGGGAGGCTGGGGAGGCCATGCGCTTTCGCGGGAAGTCCATCCGCCGGAAGATCGTGGCGTTGCTCCTGGTGCCGCTCGTCTCCCTCACCGCCCTCTGGGGCTTCGCGACCGTCATCACCGGCCGTCAGGCCGTGCAACTCCTCGACGTCGCCTACGTCATCGACAAGGTCGGCTACCCCATCGAGGACGTCGTCCGAGTCATCCAGAAGGAACGCCGCCAGACCCTCGTCGTCCTCGGCGACCCGCGCGCCTCCACCGCCACCGCCGAACTGGCCAAGCGCCGCGCCGCCACCGACGACCTCGTCAACCGGATCGGCAAGAACGCCAAGGACCCCGAGGTTGCGGAGGAGCTGGCCCCCTCGGCCGCCCAACGCCTCGACTCCATCCTCGAGGCCTTCCACGGCATCGGCTCGCTACGCCGGTCCGTCGACCAGAACACCCTGGACCCGAGCCAGGCCCTGGAGCTCTACAGCCGACTCGTCGACCCCTGCTACGAGTTCCTCCTGAACCTCCACGCCCTCGAAAACGTGGAGATGGACAAACAGGGACGCGCCCTCGTCGGCATCACCCGCGCCCGCGAAACCCTCTCCCGCGAGGACGCCGTCATCGCCGCGGCCCTCGCCGCCCGCAACGTCAGCCCCGCGGACGTCCGGCACGTCTCCGACTTCGTCGCCAACCGCACGCTGCTGTACGAGTTCAACCTCGCGATCCTCCCGGCAGCCGACCGGGAGCTGTTCGAGCAGTACTGGAGCAGCTCCGACACCAAGCCACTGCGCGACGCCGAGGAGCGGTTCCTCACGGGTGGCGCCGGCAAGAACCCGCGCCTCACCGCCGCCCAGTGGGACGAGGCCGCGAACAAGGTCCTCGACGACCTCGCCACCATGGGCACCGCCGCCGGCGACCGCTACCAAGAGCGCGTCGAACCCATCGCCATGAACGTCCTGGTCCAGGCCGCCATCGCCGGTGTCCTCGGCTTCATCGCCCTCGTCGTCTCCCTCGTCATGTCCGTACGCATCGGCCGCGACCTGATCCGCGACCTGTCCCGGCTCCGCAAGGAGGCCCACGAGGTCTCCGGCGTCCGACTGCCCGCCGTGATGCGCCGCCTGGCCGCCGGTGAACACGTGGACGTGGAGACCGAGGCCCCACGGCTGGAGTACGAGAAGGACGAGGTCGGCCAGGTCGGCCAGGCCCTCAACACGCTCCAGCGCGCCGCCGTCGAGGCCGCCGTCAAGCAGGCCGAGCTCCGCCGGGGCGTCTCCGAGGTGTTCGTGAACCTGGCCCGCCGCAACCAAGTGCTGCTGCACCGCCAGCTGACCCTGCTCGACACCATGGAACGGCGCACCGAGGACGCCGAGGAGCTCGCCGACCTCTTCCGCCTCGACCACATGACCACCCGCATGCGCCGGCACGCCGAGGGCCTCGTGATCCTCTCCGGCGCGGCCCCCTCCCGGCAGTGGCGCAAGCCCGTCCAGCTCATGGACGTCGTACGGGCCGCCGTCGCCGAGGTCGAGGACTACGAGCGCATCGAGGTGCGTCGCCTGCCGCGCCTCGGGATCGCGGGCCCCGCCGTGGCCGACGTGACCCACCTCGTCGCCGAACTCCTGGAGAACGCCACCGTGTTCTCCCCGCCGCACACCGCCGTCCAGGTGCTCGGCGAGCGCGTGGCCAACGGCTTCACCCTAGAGATCCACGACCGGGGGCTCGGCATGAACCCCGAGGCGCTGCTCGACGCGAACCTCCGGCTCGCCGAGACCCCCGAGTTCGAGCTCTCCGACACCGACCGCCTGGGTCTGTTCGTCGTCAGTCGCCTCGCGCAGCGCCACGGCGTCAAGGTCGTCCTGCAGCCCAGCCCGTACGGCGGTACCACCGCCGTAGTGTTCCTCCCGGCGGCCCTGCTGGCCGATGCCCCCGAGGCGAACGGCACCGGCCTGCGCCTCGGCGACGGCAAGAGGGCCAAGAACCCCGCACGAACCGCCCCGGCCGCGGTACGGCGCACTGCTGCCGGTCGCCCCCTGCCCGCCGCCGAACTGCGCGGCCCGGTCGAACTGGAGGCCCCGCTCGGTGTGCTCGGACTGGACGGCCTCGACGCCCCGGCCGCCCTGGACGAGGCCACCACCGGCATCGCCGGGCTCACCGGTATCGGCGGTCGCCCCGCCATGGCCACCCTGGACGACGAGACCCCGCCGAACGGCACCTCGCGCAGCGCCCTCTTGGGGCTGCGCCCGGTGGACCGGCCGCACACCGAGCGCAAGGGCGCCCGGGACCGCGAGCGTGAACCGCAGGCCCCGACCGGTCCGGTCCGGCTGGACAGCCACCGCCCCGAACCGATCCGCGGCGCCCGCCCGGACGCTGCCCGGTCCGCGGGCGCCGTACCCCTGCCGCGCCGTCGACCCACCCCGACGCTGGTCGCCGAGCACGGCCGCCGCGTGGAGCCGCGTCCGGTCTCCATGGTCCGGCAGCCCGCGTCCGAGCCCGAGCCCGGGCCGGCCGCCGCGTCCGGTGGCGCGGTGCCCGGTGGCGCCGCTCCCTGCGCGGCCGAGGCCGCGCAGGGGCCCGGTGGCCTGCCCAGGCGCGTCCGCCAGGCCAGCCTGGCGAACCAGTTGAAGAACGGTCCGGCGGCACCCGCCGAAGCCGCCGCAGCCCCGCTGACCGACCGCGACGCAGAGGACGTACGTACGCGCATGTCCGCGCTCCAGCGCGGCTGGACGGCCGGCCGCAAACAGCACGCACAGCAGCAGTCCGAGACCGGGGCAGGCACCTCCGCCGCCACAGGTGCCGGAAACGAGAACGAGGGGGACGGTCAATGACCGCACCGCAGACCGGCAACGACACCCGGGGCCGCGGCTCCGGTCCGCTCAACTGGCTCCTGGACGAGCTCGTCGACCGGGTCGGCAGCATCCGCAAGGCGGTGGTCCTCTCCGGCGACGGCCTGCCCACCGCCAGCTCCGAGGACCTGACCCGCGAAGACAGCGAACACCTGGCGGCCGTGGCCTCCGGTTTCCACAGCCTGGCCAAGGGGGTCGGCCGTCACTTCGAATCCGGCAGCGTCCGCCAGACCGTGGTCGAGCTGGACGAGGCCTTCCTCTTCGTCATGGCCGCCGGCGACGGCAGTTGCCTGGCCGTGCTGTCCGACGCCGACTCCGACGTCGGACAGGTCGCGTACGAGATGACCTTGATGGTCAAGCGGGTGGGTGACCACCTGGCGACCGCTCCGCGCTCCGGGCTACCAACCGGAGGGTGAGGCGGACGGCATGAGCGATCCAGGCCAGCACCGGCAGGACCACCCCTCGGGCGCCCCGGGCGCACCGCAGGAGCCCGCCCACCCGCACTGGTTCGACGACGAAGCCGGTCCTGTCGTCCGCCCGTACGCCATGACCCGCGGCCGGACCAGTCACCCCGGCCAGCACCGGCTCGACCTGATCGCGCTCGTCGTCGCCGAACCGGCGGCCGACGATCCGGTCTGGGAGACGACCCTGTCCCCGGAACACGCCCACATCCTCGGGCTGTGCCGGGAGCGGCCGCAGTCGGTCGCCGAGATCGCCGCCGAACTCGACCTCGCGGTCGGGGTCGTACGCGTCCTGATCGGGGACCTGGCCGAGGAGGAGCTGGTCCACGTGAACCGGCCGGTGCCACCGGCCGAACTGCCCGATGAATCCATTCTGCGTGAGGTGATCGATGGCCTTCGGGCGCTCTAGCCGCACCGGTGCCATGCATGCCGTGTCGCCGGTCGAGCCGCTGACCTTGAAGATCCTGGTCGCGGGCGGCTTCGGGGTGGGCAAGACCACCCTGGTCAGTGCAGTGAGCGAGATCAGACCGCTGCGGACGGAGGAACTCCTGTCCGAGCCGGGCGTCGGCATCGACGACACCGGGGGAGTGGAGGGCAAGAGCACCACCACCGTGGCCATGGACTTCGGGCGCATCACGCTGCGCGAGGACCTGGTGCTGTACCTGTTCGGCACGCCCGGACAGGACCGCTTCTGGTTCCTCTGGGACGAGCTGGCCCAGGGCGCGCTCGGCGCCGTGGTCCTCGCCGACACCCGCCGCCTCGCCGACTGCTTCGCGGCCGTCGACTACTTCGAGCGGCGCCGGATCCCCTTCGTGGTCGCCGTCAACTGCTTCGAGGGGGCCGAACGCCACCCGGTGGTGACCGTGCGGGAGGCACTCGACCTCGACCCCGGGGTGCCGGTGCTGCTGTGCGATGCCCGGGACCGCGAGTCCGTGAAGGACGTGCTGGTCGGGGTCGTGGAGCACGCCATGACACAGGCGCGGGCCCGCCGCCGGAGCCTGACCGCCGGCACCTGAGCATCTCGCGCACGGGAGGCGGCCCGTACCCCCGCCGACTGGGGTACGGGCCGCAGCTCTCATGGGGGGACCTGGGGTCCGGTCGCGGCGTCGTACGCGGCGCGAGACCGTGGAGCGAGTGTGAACCTGCCGCCGGGGGCCGTCAAGCGTTCCGGCACGTTCCGACAGGACCTCCTGTTCAGGGTCCGCGCCCGTCCGCCGTCGTCCGCGGCGGGCAGCCCGGCACCGGCCTGCGTACCGCTCTCACCGCACCGCGATGACGGCCGACCCGTGTCCGAACAGCCCCTGGTTCGCGGTGATCCCGGCGCGCGCTCCCGGCACCTGCCGGTCCCCGGCCGTACCGCGCAGCTGCCAGGTCAGCTCGCAGACCTGGGCGATGGCCTGGGCCGGCACCGCCTCCCCGAAGGAGGCCAGCCCCCCACTGGTGTTCACCGGCACCCGCCCGCCGAGCGCCGTCGCGCCCTTCCGTACGAGTGCGGCGCCCTCGCCCTCGCCGCACAGGCCGATGTCCTCGTACCATTCCAGCTCCAGGGCGGTGGACAGGTCGTACACCTCGGCGAGCGAGAGGTCCTCGGGGCCGATACCGGCCTCCTCGTACGCGGCACGGGCGATCGAGGCCCGGAACGACCCCGGAGCCGGCCGTACGGAGGTCACCGAGTCGGTGGCGATGTCCGGGAGGTCGAGGACCGTACGGGGATACGTCGGCGTCACCGTCGACACCGCCCGGATCCGCACCGGGTCGGTGATCCCGCGCGAGCGTGCGAAGTCCATGCTGCTCAGGACCAGCGCCGCGCCCCCGTCGGAGGTCGCGCAGATGTCGAGCAGTCGCAGCGGATCGGCGACGACCGCCGATGCCGCCACTTCCTCGACCGTCACCGTCCTGCGGTAGCGGGCGAGGGGGTTGAGGGCGCCGGCCGCCGCGTTCTTGACCTTCACGGCGGCGAAGTCGTCGAGGGTGTCCCCGTACACGGCCATCCGGCGGCGGGCGTACAGGGCGAAGTACGCCGGGTTCGTGGCCCCCAGCACGCGGAACCGCAACCAGTCGGGGTCATCCGGGCGGTCCCCGCCCGCCGGGGCGAAGAACCCCTTGGGTGCCGCATCCGCACCGACCACGAGCACGACGTCGGCCAGCCCGGCCAGGATCTGTGCCCGGGCAGCTCCGATCGCCTGGGCCCCGGAAGCGCACGCCGCGTACACGCTGGTCACCCGCGCGCCCTGCCAGCCGAGGGCGCGGGCGAAGGTCGCCCCGGCCACGTAGCCGGGATATCCGGAGCGCACGGTGTCGGCGCCGACCACGGACCCCACGTCGGACCAGTCCAGGCCGGCGTCGGCGAGCGCGGTCCGGGCCGCGGCGCGCCCGTACTCGACGAAGCTGCGGCCCCACTTGCCCCAGGGGTGCATGCCGGCGCCGAGGACGGCGACCTCGGCGGCGGTCACCGGGCCACCCCCAGTGGCCGGAACCGCCACGTGGTCCAGACGGTTCCGGCGTCCTCGTTCAGCACGCCGCCCACCACCTCGACTTCCATGCCGACCGCCAGGTCGGCCACGGTGACCCCGGGGGCCGCCTGTCCGAGCACGACCATCCTCTCGGCCTCCAGCTCCACCGCGACCAGGGTGTACGGCTCCCAGGGCGCGTCGGGGTCGGAAGCGTAGGGGGCGGGCGGCCGGTACCGCCCGTCGGTGTAGGACCACACCCGGCCGCGCGGGGACAAAGGGACCTCGGTGAGCGTGCCGTCGCCGGGACAGTGCGGGTTGCGGCAGTAGGCGTCCTCGCGGGGGAAGAACACCGCGGCGCACGCGGAGCAACGGGTTCCGAGCAGGCGGAACCCGCCCTCCGTGTCCGCGTCGGTGAACCATCCGCTCACGACGGGTGTGCGTGTGCGTTCCAAAGCCCCTCCCGAATCACTGGCGTCCGATGTCCGATGTCCGATGTCCGATGTGCGATGTCGGCGTTCCGGCGATCGGCCGATCTGACGACTCGTCAGAAGTCTGCCACGGGGAGGCGGTGCGGGTCACCGGTTCTCGGCGAGCCACTTCCGTGCGATCTCGGCCAGCTCCGCATCCCGCCCGGCCAGCATCATCCGGATCATCTGCACGTCCCCGCGCAGGGACCAGCCGGGGTGCCCGAAGGTCGCCGGGTTGTTCCGCTCGATCAGGAAGTGCGCCGGCCAGGCGGCGCCGTACCCGATGAGGGGCAGCGCGGCGAGGTAGCGTGCACGGCCGCGCGCGAGCCCGTAAGCGGTGACGGCGAGCCCGGTGAGGGTGCCGCCGAGGTGCACCCAGCGGGTGGCGGCGCGGGAGTGCATGGCGACGTAGTAGGGCCAGAACTCCTCGTACGTACGGAAAGTCATGCGGGCACGGTACTCACGGCCGGACCGAGGCGACAGCGACCGGGAAGTCGAAGGAGGAATCGGGGAAGGCCTCGGGTCGCAGGGTGAAGTGCCACCATTCCTCGGCGAGGTTGACGAATCCCTGCGCGTCGAGGGCCCGCTTGAGCAGCTGCCGGTTGGCGCGGGCCGCACCGGTGACCCTCGGCTCGTCGGTGTGCGAGAGGGGATCGAAGCGGTCGAAGGGGGTTCCCATGTCGACGGGCCCGCGGAACGGCAACAGCCGCACCAGTGTCACGTCGACGGTGCTGCCACGGCTGTGCCCGGACCTCTCGGCGATGTAACCGTCGGGAATCAGCCGCGCCTTGTCGACGTTCGGATAGAACTCCGCCTTCGCGGACTGGTCGTGGAGGTCCGCGGCCCACCGTACGAAGCGGTCCACCGCACACTGTGGCCGGTAGCAGTCGTAGACCGTGAGCGCGTACCCGTGCCGCAGCAGCTCGCGCTGCGCCCGGCGCAACGCCGCGGCGGCGGGGCGGGCGAGCAGACAGACGGGCTCCTGGTACCCGTCCACGGGCGCGCCGGTGAAATTGTCGGCGGTGGCGTACTTGATCTCCTGCCCGATGGTGGGGTCGACGTCGGCCAACGCCACGAATCCCGGCGCCACGAATCCCGGCGCCGCGGACCCCGGCGCCGCGGACCCCGGCGCCGCGGACCCTCCCGCGAGCACCGCCAGGCAGCCGGCCACCGCAACCGCAAGCATCCTCATACCCCTTGGCTTACCATCGCCGCATGCAGGAACAGCCGAGGGACTCGCACTGCTCCACCTGTGGATCGCCGTTCGACACGACCGCCTGGCCCCGTACGTGCCCCTCGTGCGGCGCCGTCACCTACCGCAACCCGCTCCCGGTGGCCGTCGCCCTCCTCCCGGTCGAGGACGAGGCAGGGACCGGCCTGATCGTCATCACCCGCACCATCGAACCGGCCCTCGGCGGCGTCGCCCTGCCGGGCGGGTTCATGGACTTCGGGGAGGACTGGCGCGACGCGGTCGTGCGCGAGCTGCGCGAGGAGACGGGCATCCGCGCCCCGGCGTCCGACGTCGCCCTGGCCGACGCCATGAGCTCCCCGGCGGGCCACCTGCTGCTCTTCGGCCTCCTGCCGCTGCGCCCGGCGCGGTCGCTCCCCCCGTCGACGGCGACGGACGAAACGACGGGCTGGCACGTCCTGCGCGGCCCGACGGAACTCGCGTTCCCGCTCCACACCAAGGCGGCGTCGGCATGGTTCGCCGGGCGGTACGGATGAGGGGCCGGCCGGCGGGACCTAGCCCCCGGCGGCCCGGCGGGACCTAGCCCCCCGCTGGGCCGGCGGGGTCCGGACCCCCGCCGGGCCGGCGGGATCGGACCCGCGCCCTCATACTCCCAGCGCCGCCGCGAGGCCCGCCGTCGTCACCACCGCCACGGCAGCCGCCGTCACCGCGAGCCCGCGCCCCCACAGTGCCTTCAGCGGGACCGGCCGGACCCGGAAGCACGCCCCCGCGATCACCGGGAGCACCGCGCTCGCCGCAGTGCATGCCCAGAGCGTTCCGAACCCGGGAGCGGACACGAGGTGGTCGCGCAGCCACCAGTGGGCGGGCAGAGCCGGTAGCGCCGAGGCGGGTGCGACCAGGACCAGGACCGCGATCGGCTCCGGCCACGCCGTCAGACGGGCCGTCACGTGACCGAGTACCGCCATCGGTTTGACGAGCAGCAGCCCCTGTAGGAAACCTACGGCCACGGCTGCGACCGACCCGGCCCCGATCAGCACGAGGTACCGCACCGGCGACGCCTGCTGCGTAGCGAGGAGCAGCGCCCACGCCACGGCCGACTGGCAGGCGCCCACGACCTCGGCCCCCGGTGCGCAGTCCCGTCCGCGCCGCCCGCGCGACATCCGCGACCGAAGCGGGTACGCCCGCTCGGGCCCCGTCGGGTCGGCCGGGCTCGCCCACACCATTGACCGACCCCCTGTTCGAACGGCTCCCACGGCACGGCCCGTCCGCCGCCCACGGGAAGGGTCCCCCCCCCGCGGCCTACAGCGCGGCTACACCCTCCCCGGAGGACACCCTGCGTCCGAGTCCCCGTACCTCCACGCCCTCGACGGGCTCGCCGGCCTCGTTCTCCACCACGACCGCGTCCCCCAGCCACCGCACCGTGTACCGCTCCACCCCGCCCGGCTCGAAGCCCGGTCCCGGGTCGCGGACCACCACCCCTCCGCCCGTGCTCCCCCGCGCCGGCGCCCATGCCTCCAACGTCACCTCGGTACTGCCGGGCCGACGGACCGGCAGTACGGCTCCCGCCCGGGCCAGGACCGGGATCCGCCCCTGCGGGGCCGCCAGGAGGATCTGCCCGGGGCCCTCGTACGCCGCCCCCGTCGCGGTGTCGTACCAGCGCCCCCGGGGCAGCCGGACCGCCCGCTGGTCCGACCCGCACTCCAGCACCGGCGCCACCAACAGTGCATCGCCCAGCAGGAACGCGTCCTCACAGTCCCGCAGCACCCGGTCCTCCGGCGCGCCCCACCACAGCGGCCGCACGTACGGGGCCCCGGTCCGCCGTGCCAGTTGGGACAGCGTCACGAAGTACGGCCGCAGCCGCTCCCGCTCCGCCAGTACGGCCCGGGCCTGCTCCTCCACCTCGGGCCCGAACTCCCACGGCTCCCGGCGCCCGGCCCAGATCGCCGAGTGGGTCCGGAACAGCGGCAGGTACGAACCCAGCTGGAGCCAGCGCAGGTACAGCTCCGGCGAGGGCGAGCCGCCGAACCCGCCGACGTCCGGGCCCGAGTACGGCACCCCGCACAGGCCGAGACCCAGCACCAGCGAGAGCGAGGCCCGCAGTCCCTCCCAGCTGGTCTCCACGTCGCCGGACCAACTGCCCCCGTACCTCTGCATCCCCGCCCACCCCGACCGGGAGAACAGGAACGGCCGCTCGGTGGGCCGCAGCCGGACCAGCCCCTCCCAGCCCGCCCGTGCCATCCCGAGCGCGTACACGTTGTGCGCGGCCCGGTGGTCCCCGCCGGCGCCGTCCATCGAGTGCCGTGCCGAACGGGGCAGGGTCATGTCACCGAAGGGCGCGAACGACACCGGTTCGTTCATGTCGTGCCACACCCCGGAGAAGCCCTGCGCCAGTCGCTCCGCATACCACTCGCCCCACCACGTGCGCACCGCCGGATCGGTGAAGTCCGGGTACGCGCACTCGCCGGGCCAGACCTCCCCCCGCACCTCCCGCCCCTGCGCGTCCCGTACGAACGCACCTCCCGACCCCACCCCGAGACCGGACGCGTGGACGGCGTCGCCCACCTTCACCGCCGGGTCGACGATCGAGACGAGCCGCACGCCCTGCTCCTGCAGCTCCCTCGCCAGCCCCGGCAGGTCCGGGAACCGCTCTTCGTCCACCGTGAAGACACGGTGCCCGTCGTAGTGGTCGATGTCGAGGTGCACGACCGACAGCGGGAGCCCGCGCGAGGTGTAGCCGGACACCACCCGCCGCACCTCCGCCGCGCTCCCGAACCCCCACCGCGCGTGCTGGTACCCGAGCGCCCACTCGGGCGGTACGGCGGCGGCGCCGGTCAGCCCCGACCAGCCCTGCAACACCCGTGCCGGCGTCCCCACCAGGACCCAGCACCTCAACGGCCCGCCCTCCACGCGCAGCTCGCTCGTCCCCGGCCGGTCGGCCCCCGAGCCGGCGCCCTCCTCGCCCTCGTGCAGGGTCACCCGCCCGTCCCAGGAGTTGTCGTGGAACACCAGGTGGGTCCCCGCGTCCGCGACCACCATCTGCACCGGCATCGTGATGTACAGCGGATCGTCGCCCGGCCCGAAGCCGCCCTTGGGGTCCGTGTTCCACAGCCGGTACGCACCGTCCCGCAGCCGCGGGCCGCCGGCCCGCCCGCCCAACCCGAAGAACCGGGCGTCCGCAGGCACCTCCGCCCGCGTCAACCACCGCGCCTCGACCGGCTGCCCGTCCACCGGCTCGGCCGGCTCCCACCATCGGGGCGGCAGCTCCCGGCGCAGCACCACCCCGCCCGGCGTCCGCACCTCCACCGCCCCGTGCCGGGACACCGCCACCGTCACCCGCTCCGACACCACCCGCCAGCCGCCCCCGGTGTCCGGTTCCAGCACGGCCCGCGGATCGGGCTCCGGTCCGCTGCCGACCAGCGCGTACGAGGGCGTCGGCCCGGCCCCGTCCCAGCCCCAGAACACCGCGCCGCCCGCCGTGACCCGTACGAGCAGCTCCGAGCGGGCGAACCGCAGCACGCCGCCCCCCGGCCGCGGCTCCGTACCCGTCAGCAGACCCGGCACGCGGGCCCGCTCCGCGCCCCGGCGCGGGAGCCCCACCGCGTCCGCGCGCCGGTGGCGCCAGGCCGAGCGCCACGCGCGCCGTCCCCGCTCCGTACCGATCTCTTTCACCGCACGCACCAGATCACGACCGTCCATGCTGCTCACCCTGCCACCGGCCGCCGGGCCAGCGGGCTGCGTTCAACTTCCGTTCACTCGTCCACGACGCCTCTGGTGCGGATGTAGATCGCATGGCATGGTCCCTGTGAGCCGCCGCGCGTACACCCACCGCGCGATGGCACCGTACGCACACCACGCGCGAGCCGCAGACTTGACCGGGAGCCGATCCATGACCTCAGCCACCCAGCCGGAACCCCTCTGGACCCCGGGCCCCGACCGGATCGCCGCGGCCCGGATCACCGCCTTCCAGGCCTGGGCCGCCGAGCGGTTCGGAGCCCCCGCGGACGGCGGCTACCCCGCCCTGCACAGTTGGTCCGTCGACGAGCTCGACACCTTCTGGCAGGCCGTCGCCGAATGGTTCGAGGTCCGGTTCACCACCCCCTACCAGTCCGTCCTCGCGGACCGCTCCATGCCGGGCGCACGCTGGTTCACGGGCGCCACCCTCAACTACGCCGAGCACGCCCTGCGCGCCGCCGAGGACCCGGCACGCGCGGACGACGCGGCCCTGCTGTACGTGGACGAAACCCACGAAGCCTCCCCCGTCACCTGGGCCGAGCTCCGCCGCCAGGTCGGCGCACTCGCCGCAGAACTGCGCGCCCTCGGCGTACGCCCCGGCGACCGGGTCAGCGGCTACCTGCCCAACATCCCGGAAGCCGTCACCGCGCTCCTCGCCACCGCCGCCGTCGGCGCGGTGTGGACCTCCTGCGCCCCCGACTTCGGCGCCCGCAGCGTCCTCGACCGGTTCCAGCAGGTCGAGCCCGTGGTGCTGTTCACCGTCGACGGCTACCGCTACGGAGGCAAGGAACACGACCGCCGCGACACCGTCGCCGAGCTGCGCACCGAGCTCCCCTCGCTGCGCGCAGTCGTACACATCCCGCTGCTCGGTACGCCGGCCCCCGAGGGCACCCTCGCCTGGTCGGACCTGACCTCCGCCGGCGTGGAACCGGTCTTCGAGCCGGTCCCCTTCGACCACCCGCTCTGGGTGCTCTACTCCTCCGGTACGACCGGCCTGCCCAAGGCGATCGTGCAGTCCCAGGGCGGCATCCTCCTCGAACACCTCAAGCAGCTCGGCCTGCACTGCGACCTCGGCCCCGAGGACCGGTTCTTCTGGTACACCTCCACCGGCTGGATGATGTGGAACTTCCTGGTCTCCGGTCTGCTCACCGGGACGACGGTCGTCCTGTACGACGGCAGCCCCGGCTACCCGGACACCGGCGCCCAGTGGCGGATCGCGGAGCGGACCGGTGCCACCCTGTACGGGACCTCGGCCGCGTACGTCATGGCCTGCCGCAAGGCGGAGGTCCACCCCTCCCGGGACTTCGACCTGTCCGCCGTGAAGTGCGTGGCGACCACGGGCTCGCCCCTGCCGCCCGACGGCTTCCGCTGGCTGCACGACGAGGTGGCCGAGGACCTGTGGATCGCGTCCGTCAGCGGCGGCACGGACGTCTGCAGCTGCTTCGCCGGCGCCGTCCCCACCCTCCCCGTCCACATCGGCGAGCTACAGGCCGCCTGCCTGGGTACGGACCTGCAGTCCTGGGACCCGTCCGGCAAGCCGCTCACCGGCGAGGTCGGCGAGCTGGTGGTCACCAACCCCATGCCCTCCATGCCGATCCGCTTCTGGAACGACCCGGACGGCAGCCGCTACCGCGACAGCTACTTCGAGATGTTCCCCGGCGTCTGGCGCCACGGGGACTGGATCACCCTCACCGACCACGGCTCGGTGATCATCCACGGACGCTCCGACTCCACCCTCAACCGGCAGGGCGTCCGGATGGGCTCCGCGGACATCTACGAGGCCGTCGAACGCCTCCCCGAGATCAAGGAGTCCCTCGTCATCGGCCTGGAGGAGCCGAACGGCGGCTACTGGATGCCACTGTTCGTCCACCTCGCACCCGGTGCCACCCTCGACGAGGACCTCCGCGGCCGCATCAAGGCGACGATCCGCGAGGAACTCTCCCCGCGCCACGTCCCCGACGAGATCATCGAGGTCCCGGGCATCCCGCACACCCTCACCGGCAAGCGCATCGAGGTCCCGGTCAAGCGCCTCCTGCAAGGCGCGCCCATGGCCAAGGCCGTCAACCCCGGCTCGGTCGACAACCTCGACCTGCTGCACTTCTACGAGGAGCTGGCCTGTACCCGCACCCGCCCCTGAGGTCACTGTCAGTGGTCATGGTTACTCTGAGTGAGCAATCGAACGTGCCACTCAGGGGGAGCCATGCCACGGACGCGTCGGACCACCGGCCACACCACCAGCCGTACCAGTCGCACCACCCGGCGCCGCATCCTGCGCCGCGAAGTCCCCAGCACCGTGGGCCTCCTGACCGACCCCGGGGACTTCGCGGCCATGCGCGGCTACCGCAGCTTCGCCTTCGACCACCACGACGACTACGCCGACTACCTCCGCCACGTCGAGGGCCTGCTCCGGTCCCTCACGGCCCAGGGCATCCACACCACCGTCGCCCTCTTCGACCCCGATGCCTACGCCGAGTTCTGTACGGAAGGCGGCATCGACCCGGACACCGCCGAGGCCCGCAGCCGCTTCACCGCCGAGCTGTCGGGCACCAGCGTCGTGCTGCCGTACACCGGCCAACCCATCGACGAACTCATCCCGCTCCTCGTCGACGAAGCGGTCCGCCAGGCCACCTGGGAGTACGCCACCGCACTCCTCACCGAGGTCGGCAGGTGCGCCGACTGCGGAGAGGACATCGGCCGCGCCTCCTTCGAGCGGGCCACCGAGGCGCTCACCCGCCTGGTCCACGGAGCCGGCCCCGGCCACCACCACCTTGTCTGCAGCGTCCCGACCCAGGACGAGCAGCTGATCGCCGTCCTGCACGCGGAGTCGGCCCGGGACCGGGAGGGCCCGCCACGCATCGAGGGCCGCGAACACCTCGACTTCGTGTCCGTCCTCGCCGCCGGACTCGCCCTCGGCGGCCCCGGCGGGCTGGTCCTGCGCAGCACCACCGAGGGCCTCCCCGACCGGGTCCACGGCTGGCGCCTGGACCGCGGTCGCCTGGTCCCGCTCTCCGCGGCGGCGGTGTTCAACGCCTACTGCACGGACGCCGACACCGGGGACCCGGTAGCCCCCGAGCCCGGCGTCGAATACTGCCCCGGCTACGAAGTGGACGGCCCCGCCCCGCACCACTAGCCCGAGTAGCCCGACCGAGCCGCACGGGAGCGGCGCACGGCGGGCACGGGGACGATCGAGGGGCCCCCGCCACCGGCGAAGGCCCCTCGATCGATCCGCATGCGGTCCGGTCACTCGCCGGACAGCACCGCCTGCGCGGCCAGACGCGCCTCCTCGGCACTGTCCGCCGCCCGCGCCGCCGCCGCGGAACGCTCGCACTGGGCCAGCGTGTGCTTGGCGAGCGCTGCCCGTACGTAGGGGATCGAAGCAGCACCCATCGACAGAGAGGTGACGCCCAGACCCGTCAGCACGCACGCCAGCAGCGGGTCGGAAGCGGCCTCGCCACAGACACCACAACTCTTGCCCTCGGCCTTGGCGGCCTCGGCCGACATGGCGATCAGGTCGAGCAGCGCAGGCTGCCAGGGGTCCTGCAGCCGCGAAACCGCACCGACCTGGCGGTCGGCGGCGAAGGCGTACTGCGCCAGGTCATTGGTGCCCAGCGACAGGAACTCGACTTCCTGGAGGATCGAGCGCGCCCGGAGCGCGGCAGAGGGGATCTCCACCATCGCGCCGAACTTGGCCTTCAGCCCGGCCTCGTGGCAGGCCTCCGCGAACGCCTTGGCATCGATCCGGTCGGCCACCATCGGGGCCATGACCTCGAGGTAGACCGGCAGCCCCTCGGCCGCCTTGGCCAGCGCGGTGAGCTGCGTACGCAGCACCTCAGGGTGCTCCAACAGCGACCGCAGACCACGCACGCCCAGCGCCGGGTTCGGCTCGTCGGCCGGAGTCAGGAAGTCCAGCGGCTTGTCGGCGCCCGCGTCCAGCACGCGGACGACGACGCGACCCTCGGGGAACGCCTCCAGCACCTTGCGGTACGACTCGATCTGCTTCTCCTCGGACGGCGCCTTCTTGCTGTCGTCCAGGAACAGGAACTCGGTCCGGAACAGGCCCACGCCCTCGGCCCCTGCCTCGACGGCCGCCGGAACGTCCGCCGGACCGCCCACGTTGGCCAGCAGCGGCACCTTGTGGCCGTCGGAGGTCGCACCCGGACCGGACGAGGCGGCGAGCGCGGCCTTGCGCGCAGCCGCAGCGGCCTCCAGCTCGGCGCGCTTCTCCGGGGTCGGGTCCACGAAGAGGTCGCCCGTGCTGCCGTCCACGGCGATCACGGTGCCCTCGGCGATCTCCCCGGCACCCGGGAGCGCGACGATCGCCGGCACGCCCAGCGCCCGTGCGAGGATCGCGCTGTGGCTGGTCGGACCGCCTTCCTCGGTGACGAAGCCGAGGACGAGCGTCGGGTCGAGCAGGGCCGTGTCGGCGGGGGCGAGGTCCCGCGCGATCAGCACGTACGGCTCGTCGCTGTCCGGCACGCCGGGCATGGGCACGCCGAGCAGGCGGGCCACGATCCGGTTCCGTACGTCGTCCAGGTCGGCCACCCGGCCGGCCATGTACTCCCCGGCCCCCGCGAGCAGGTCGCGGTAGGCGGCGAACGCGTCGTACACGCCGCGCTCGGCGGTGCTGCCGACGGCGATGCGCCGGTCAACGTCCGCCATCAGCTCGGGGTCCGTGGCGATCATCGCCTGGGCCTCGAGCACGTGCTGAGCCTCGCCACCGGCCAGCTGGCCGCGGGCGATCAAGTCGGCGGACACGGCCTCCACGGCTTTACGGGCGCGCCCCTGTTCGCGCTCCGCCTCGTCCGCAGTGATCTGCTTGGCCGGCGGTTCGAGAACTGCCGTGCCCATGTGCCGCACCTCGCCGATCGCCACACCGTGGCTCACGCCGACGCCTCGCAGCGTTGTCTCCATTTCACCCGTCTCCGATTGAGCGGCGGGCCCAGCCGCCGCGATGGATATCCGACTCGCAAACACAGGCGGGGGCGTCACTTCCAGCCGAAGAGGACGTCTCCGGCCTTGACGTCCCCGTCTTCGTTGACGTCGGAGAGGGACTCGGCGGATGCCTCCAGCGCCACGACGGGGCAGATCGGCGACTTGCCGGCTTCCTCGACGGCCTGGGGGTTCCAGCGGATGACGGCCTGGCCGCGCGTCACGGTGTCGCCCTTGTTGACGAGCAGCTCGAACCCCTCGCCGTTCAGTTGAACCGTGTCGATCCCGAGGTGGGTGAGCACGCCGTGCCCGTCGCCGTCGACGACGACGTACGCGTGCGGGTGCAGGGAGACGACCACACCGTCGACGGGGGACACCGCCTCCGAGGGCTCGCGCACGGGATCAATGGCCGTGCCTGGTCCCACCATCGCACCGGAGAACACCGGATCCGGCACTGCCGCGAGTCCGATGGCACGTCCGGCAAGTGGGGACGTCACGCTGGTCATGAGGGCCTCCCAGGGGTGGAGCTTCGTAGTGTCGCCGTCACTACGTGTCGCGAACGGCGTACTCTTGAGAAGGATAAGTCAGAAGATGTGCGGGTTCGTCCGTGTTGAAACCCGACCAGGGCTGCCCGCAAGCACGGACACTAGTGGACTAGACCGGTGGACTAGACCATACGCCCGAATCGATTTGCTTGGGTACCGGCATCCCTGTACTGTCGTGACTCCTGCCGAGGCGTGCCGTGTGAACTTCTCACGAGCGGTCGACGGACGGGAATCCTCCTCTTCAGTGCCGATCTTGCTTCGTGCTGCTTTTCGTATGCCTTTTGGTAGACGGTGAGTGGTCAAGGAGCCGGAAAAGCCCTGATAGAGTCGGAATCGCCGGAAAGAGAAAGCGCGAAAGCGAAGGACCTGGAAAGCAAGCGGGACCGGCTCTGATAGAGTCGGAAACGAAGAACGAAGCCCGGAGGAAAGCCCCAGTAATGAGGGTGAGTACAAAGGAAGCGTCCGTTCCTTGAGAACTCAACAGCGTGCCAAAAATCAACGCCAGAAGTTGATACCCCGTCCACTTCGGTGGATGAGGTTCCTTTGAAAAAGACCTGTGGGGTCGCCTTCGGGTGATGCTTGCAGGCAACAACACAGCGAGGACGCAGTGGTCAGTCGGTCTTATTCCGACATGACTGGCCCGCTCTAAGTGCGT